>JAEMRB010000070.1 GCA_016463555.1 Chloroflexota bacterium | reverse complement strand
GAGCGCACCGCGGCGCTCACCAAGCTGCGCCTCGCCCTGCGCGACGCAACGGGGCGAGCCACCACCGTTGGCGTTGGGCCACGCTTCCTGCACTCCACCGGGCAGCTCCATAAGGGTGGGGCGCCGATCGGCTGGTTCCTGCAGATCGTCGCCGGTCACCCACGGGATCTCGCGATCCCGGGGCGGCCATACAGCTTCGGCCAGTTGATTGACGCTCAGGCGCTCGGGGATGTGCGCTCACTCGCCGACCACGGGCTCCCCGTGCTGCGGGTGCACCTGGGCGACGATCCAGACGCTGGGCTCACGCGCCTTACGGCGCTCATCGAACGGGTGCTCGCAGTTCGCTAGCATCGGTATGCAAGAACACCAATAGCGAAGGGGGAGATCATGCAGATCGGATTTATCGGCCTCGGCAAGATGGGCGCCAACATGGTGAGGCGGCTGGTCCGCAACGGCCACGACGTGGCGATTTGGAACCGCTCCCGCGAGAAGACCGATGAGGTCGCCAAGGAGGGCGCTAAGCCGACCTACACCGTGAAGGAGCTGGTCGACAGCCTGGCCTCCCCAAAGCGCGTCTGGGTCATGGTGCCGAGCGGCGATGCTACCGAGGCAATGATCGACGAACTGATCCCCCTCCTCACCAAGGGCGACACCATCATTGATGGCGGTAACTCCAACTTCCACGACACCATCCGCCGACACGAGAAGCTTGCCGGTCACGGCATTCACTTCATCGACGCCGGAACCTCTGGCGGCGTGTGGGGCCTAGAGAACGGCTACTGCATGATGGTCGGCGGCGACGCTGCGCCAGTAAAGGCACTTGAGCCAATCTTCATCACGCTGGCGCCGAAGGATGGTTTCATGCACTGCGGCGGGTCAGGCGCTGGTCACTACGTGAAGATGGTCCACAACGGCATTGAGTACGGAATGATGCAGTCGTACGCCGAAGGGTTCGAGATCCTCGCGAAGTCACGCTACAAGCTCGATCTCGCCAAGGTGAGCGACCTCTGGATGCAGGGCTCAGTCGTGCGCAGCTGGCTCCTTGAGCTTGCTGCACGCGCCTTCCGCGCCGAGGGGAGCGACCTGAAGGGGATCAAGGGTTGGGTCGCCGACTCGGGCGAGGGGCGCTGGACGGTACAAGAGGCGATCGACCTCGATGTGCCAGCTCCACTCATCACCCTCTCGCTGCTGACACGCTTCCGTTCGCGACAGGACGATTCGTACTCAGCAAAGGTGCTCGCCGCACTGCGCAATCAGTTCGGTGGCCACTCGGTGAAGTCGGAGTGAGCCCACAATCGCCCGCTGAGGGGCACGCAACGATTCGTGACCTACGGCTCGGCCGCAAGACGCGAAAGCCTGCGACAAAGAGGGAGGCGAAGAATCCGCTTCGCGCCGGGTTGCGCATTGAGCGCGTCCCTGATCCGCATGTGGTGGTCCTCTTCGGCGCAACGGGCGACCTTGCGCACCGCAAAGTTGTTCCCGCGCTCTTCCACCTCTGGATTGGCAACCTTCTGCCAGAGCGATTCGCACTCGTCTGTTTCGGTCGACGACCGTTCAGCGATCAAGAGATTCGTACGGCGCTGCGCGCCTCTCTCGATAAGCATGCGCGCATCACCCCTGTAAACGACGAGCGGTGGGCGGCGTTCGCTTCGCGCATTACCTACCACCAGGGCGGATTCGACGAACCAGATGCATACGCATCGCTGTCAACAAAACTTGCCGCCATCGACACGGAGTCCGGCACAGATGGGAATCGCCTCTACTACCTCGCCACTCCGGCCTCATCGTTCCCAGAGATCGTGCGAGGTCTTGGTGCTGCAGGGCTCGATCACGAGAAGGCCGATAGTGGCTGGCGTCGCATCGTTATTGAGAAGCCGTTCGGCCGTGACCTTGAGACGGCGGTAAAGCTCAACCGCGAGGTTGGCAAGGTGTTCCGCGAGTCGCAGGTCTATCGCATCGACCACTACCTCGGCAAGGAGACGGTGCGCAACATCTTGATCTTCCGCTTCGGCAACCTGATCTTTGAGCCGATCTGGCACCGCCGCTACATCGACCATGTGCAGATCACCGTGGCAGAGTCAATCGGCGTTGAGGGGCGCGGCGCCTTCTACGAGGAGACGGGTGCGCTGCGCGACATCTTGCAGAACCACCTGCTGCAGCTGCTCACGCTGGTGGCGATGGAGCCGCCTGCAAACCTTGAGGCCGATGCGCTTCGCGACGAGAAGGTGAAGGTGCTCCGCGCCATTCGGCCGATCCCTGTTGAGAAGGTTGATCAGTCGGTGGTTCGCGGCCAGTACGGCCCAGGCTGGGTTGGCGCCACCGAAACGCCTGGCTACCGCAGTGAGCCAGCGGTCGACCCCGCCAGCGAAACCGAGACGTTCGTCGCCGCACGCCTGGAGATCGATGACTGGCGTTGGGCGGGTGTCCCCTTCTACCTGCGTGCCGGAAAGCGTCTTCCAAAGCGGGCCACCGAGATCGCCATCCAGTTCAAGGATGTTCCGCAGCGCCTCTTCCCCACGGTCGGCGATGAGCCAGAGCCGAACCTGCTCGTCATTCGCATTCAGCCTGACGAGGGGATTCAGCTCCGCTTCGCAGCGAAGGTCCCTGGTCTCGGGATCGACGTTCGCCCAGTGAACATGGACTTCGCCTACGGCTCCGCCTTTACCGTCGAGAGCCCCGATGCCTACGAGACGCTGATCCTTGACGCACTGCTGGGCGATGCGTCGCTCTTCACGCGCGCCGACGAGGCGGAGGCGGCTTGGCGCATCGTCGACCCAATCATCGATGCATGGGTAGCCGGTGCAGAGCCAGAGATGCCGAACTACACATCGGGCACCTGGGGCCCTGAGGCGGCAGACGAGCTCCTTACACGAGAGGGGCGCCGCTGGCGCCGCCTCTAAACCGGCGGAGGCGAGACACCGATGGGCCTGAACTCCATCCTCGCCTCATCACTGCGTTGGACCTCAAGCGCCACCACCGTCGCCGAGGCGGATGCACTCCTCGCCAAGCTCTGGGCAAGCAGCGAGGCGCGCCGCTTCCTCGTTTCGGACTCGCCTGCAGCTGCAACCACGCCCGAACCGATCGCGGTGCGCACCGGCGTGATGAACCTTGCCGTGGTTGCGAATGGCGCAGAGCGCGCCACGCACGCGGCATCCATCTTGGCAACACTCCCGCGCAACCCGTCGCGGACCCTCTTCATTGTTCCGCGTGACCCAGAGGGGCCCGCCACTTTCGCTGCGCGTCTTGAGGTCTTCTGCGCCGTCACGCCACGCGGCGACGGCACATCGGCCTGCACCGAGTTGCTCTGGATTGATGTTGGCGGCCCTGCGGCGCATCATCTCGCCAGCATCGTACCGCCACTCTCGCTGCACGATCTTCCAACGCTCCTCTGGTGGGATGCCCCAGTCAACGCGGCAGCCAGCGATGTGCGCCAACTCCTTCGCGGTGTTGACCGCGTCATCATTGATGGTGCAACGCAGCCGGGCGACGGCCTCTCAACGATTCGTACGCTCTTCACCGCAGCTGAGGGCGCTGGTGTCGCACTCACCGACTTCGCCCTTCTGCGCCAGGGGCGGTGGCGTGACTCCATCGCCACGATGTTTGACGAAGAGGCGGCGACTCCATTCCTCAGTGCCATCAACAAGATCTCCGTCGACTACTCAGGTGGAAAGGGCTCCAGCGCCTCAATCAACGTCGTGCGCCCCGCCTATCACGTGGCGTGGCTCGCCTCGCGGCTCAACGCTTCAATCGAGACGCCACTGCACGTAGGTGATGGTGCGGGGTGGCGTGCCGAGCTCCACGATCCAGCGCGCCACCCAATCGCGGTTGAGTTGAACCCTGTTGAGTCGGTGCTCGGTGCGGGCACAACGATCGCGGTGCGCATCGCCGCGGATCGACGTGGCGATCACTTTGATCTTGAGGTCCGTGCCGATTCCACCTCTACGCGTGCGATTGCCAAGATCAACGGGGCCGTGGTGCACGAGCGAACATTCCAGGCACCCCGCTGGACCGAGGCGACTCTGCTCAGTGAGTCGCTCGAATTCGGCGAAGTGGACCCACTTTCTCCAGCAATCCTCCGCACCATGAGCGCGCTGATCGGATGAGCAGCCCAACGGTCCGCATCCTGAACGACGCCCAGGGCGTTGCAGAGGCAGCTGCGGACCGAGTGATCGAAGCGGCGACCACTGCCGTGGCCGCGCGTGGGGTCTTCAATCTCTGCACGACTGGCGGCTCAACGCCTGCTGCGCTCTATCGCGCACTGCGCGAGCCATCACGGGCCTCCCGAATGCCATGGGCGCAAACGCAGATCTGGTTCGGTGATGACCGTTTCGTGCCACGAGCCGACCCGCTCTCGAACGTCGCCCCGCTTGATGCACAGCTACTGAGCGCGAGTGCTGACGGCGCACCCTCCCCACTCTCGCCCAGCGCCGTCCACCCTTGGCCAACAAGCGCCGCTGATGCGCCTATCGCCGTGAGCACCTACCTCGCCGAGCTGCGTGGCGCTGGGGTACCGCACACGCCGAGGGGCTTCCCTATCTTCGACCTGGTGCTGATCGGCATTGGCGGCGATGGCCACTGCCTGAGCGTCTTCCCCGGTTCGCCCCTCGCCCTCGACGGTGCGCCGGTCGCCGCTGGTGTCCCGGCCCCGACCCACATCGAGCCACATGTGCCGCGCCTCTCCTTCTCACCCGGCGTGCTCGCCAGTGCACGCGCGGTGATTGCGCTCGCCCCAGGCGCTGGGAAGGCCGAAGCACTTGCACAAATCTTCAGCGACGCCACCGCAGTAGTTGACGCGCCAGCGAAGGCGGCGCTGATCCCAACGGCAACATGGCTCCTCGATGCGGCCTCGGCCGCGATCCTACCTTCATAACTTTCGGCGACTCTTTAAGGGACGCTGATCCCCCACTTCGCACCGAGCGCACGGTGCGCCGCCTGGAGCTCGCTTGACGAGAGTGACCGCCCCCAAATCACCACCTCCATGATTGTGCCGACAAAATACTTCGGTACGCCCGCAACGAACATTCCACCGATCCAGTTCATCGACTCGGAGCTCGTGAAGTTGAATGCAGTCTCCGCTCCGCCGTTGTACTGAAAGCCGTCAGCGGCTCCGGTAGCCGTGCGCACGGTTGTGATGGTTAAGCCAGTAACGGTGCGAGCGGTAGATGCACCGACCGCCTGCCCGTTGCTATAGATGCGCAGTCGACCGAACTCCATCGCGATTCCAGAGAATCGAGTTCTGCTCCCCATCAGCGGATGGCTCAAACCATCGTTGCTTTGGCGAAAGACCAGCATCACCGTCATCGGCTCTAAGGGGATGCTGGTTGGCAACTGCACCGCTGCGCCGCTGAACTGCAGGCCAGCGACTCCCGAGGCAAGTGTTGGATACGGTTGAAATGGCCCTGTGCTCACCGATGCATGTTGCGCCTGGCCCGACTTATCAAACCAGTAGCGAAGGCGCGG
>JAEMRB010000069.1 GCA_016463555.1 Chloroflexota bacterium | reverse complement strand
GCAACGGCACCGCACTGACTGAGCGCAACGATGGTGATGCCGTTCGTTGGATCTAGGCTCGCATCGGCACGTTGCGCAGCTGCGATAAGGGCGTCAATCGATCCGCTGAACCCCTTCGCGGTCACGGAGTTGGCGAAGCCCCAGCCTCCTGCACAACGGCGCCGTCAATCGCTACACGCGCAGCGGAGCGATAGAGGTCCAGCCAAATCGAGAAGCCGCTCCCCTTAATGCCGGTGATCTGATCAGCCGTCAGCGCACGCATCTCCACGCCATCAACATGCACGATGAGATAGGTGTTGGAACTCTCGACAACGGCGCTCGTGCCGCCAGCCGTCAGCCCCCACACCACGGCTCCGAGTTCAGGATTCACCGTGTACTTCGGCACGTAGCCTGGGCTTGCGAAGGTGAGCTCTTCGATCGCAAGCGTGGCAGCTGTAGCCGCCTCCTCAAAGTCGACACCGGCAACCGCAAGTGCTGTTGCGAGCTCGTCGAGACGATCCTTGAGCGATGGCCGTCGCGCATCAAACTGAATCACGTGATAGCCAAACTCGGTCTTAATTGGGCCGAGGATGTCGTTGCGCTGCACCCCGTCGGCCCAAATAGCGGTGTCAAACTCTGGAACATAGGTCCCCTTCGGTGCCCACACCAAGAGTCCACCATCGGCGCCAGAGGTCTTGTCGTCACTCTCCTTCGCCTCAGTCTCGAAACTTGCGCCGCTCTTCAGGCGGGCGACAAGATCGATCGCCTCTTTCTCGGCGGCGGCCCAGGCCGGATCGGTCGGCTCAAGGTCGCCTGCAGTGTTCGGATCATCGTTTGGGCTGTAGAGGATGTGGCTGACCTGAATCTGCGCAGCATCTGTCTCTGGAACGGTAGCCGCGACGTAGCTGACCTCACGCTGCTCGACTGGGCCAGCGAGTAGCTGCGCCGTGATCTTGTCGCTGAGGGCGGTCTGCAACGCGCGCTCCTCGGTCATGCGCTCGTAGAGGCCGCGATCAATCCCTGCGTCACTGATCTGCTTCTCAAAGTCTGGATCGAGCTTCGAAGCCTGGGACTTCTCAAGGCGGAAGATGACGAACTGATCTTCTGAACGCGCAATGACGGCGGTCATCGGCTGGGTAGAGCCATCCGCTGACGGCATAAGCGCCCAGGCGGCCGCATAGCCGAGATCCTCTGTCGGATCTTCGGCCTCCGTGGTCCAGCCAACGAGCCCGCCGAGCTCAGCAAATGAGTCGTCTGAATCTCGCTTCGCAATTGTGGCGAAATCGCCGCCCGCCTTGATCTCGGCGAGAGCGGCCTCAGCCTTCGCCTTCGCTGCCGCTCGTGTGGCGGCGGTTGGCTTCTTCGTTGTCGGATTATCGGCAGCATCGATGCTGATGCGGCGGAAGAGTCGTAGCTCTGGGAGCGTTGTCTCCTTCGCCCATTCAGTGGCGAACACGGCTGGGTCGAAGGTAACGCCATTTGCCGCGGCGAGGTCGCGGATCAGTAGTGTGTCGACCATGTCGGTCGTAACCTGGTTACTGATTGCCTCTGCCTGCTCATTCAGCGCCTGGAGGGCGGTGTCGCCGGCGCTATTGCTCATGGTGCCAGCGGCAACGCGGGCGCGAATGCGTGAACCCTCGAGAGCGATGCGGAAGGCGGTGACCTCGGCGCGAGCCTTTGCCTCAGCCTTGTTGATCCCAGCGTTATTCACTTCAACCGCGGGTGCCCAGGTGCTGTCATAGACGGAGTAGCCGGCAACGCCGACGAGGAGGGCTCCAGCAAGGGCGATCGCAACAACGAATGAGAGGTTGGTCAGCGCCGTTTTGTCGGCGGCCTGAAATCGGGCGGCGGCTCGGGCGCGTAGGCGTGCGATCGGGTTCATGCTCAGTGATCCTCCTTCAGTCGGGGCCTGGTTAGGGGCAGTATAGGGGGGACGGGTGCTATTCTCGCCCTCTCATGACGACCCACAGCACGGAACTGACCGTCGGCAGGCCGCGCCGAGGCAGCATTGGCACCATCTTCGAGAGCCTTACCTCCCTTGTGGAGCGCCGCCGGCTCGTCTGGTATCTGACGATCTCCGAGATCCGAAACAAGGGGACCAACTCCCTTCTCGGCAACGTCTGGTGGTTCCTCGACCCCGCCCTGCAGCTCTTTGTCTACTTCCTCCTGGTCAGCGTCATCTTCCAGCAGGCCCAGCCGGCGATCCTCCTCTTCCTCGGCGCCGCCATCCTCCCCTGGAAGTGGTTTACCGCTGCGCTCGCCTCCGCCACGACCTCGGTTCGCGGCCGCGAGCAGGTGATGCGCCAGATCGCCTTCCCTCACCTCGTTCTTCCAGCCTCGTCCGTACTTGCAAGCGTCGCGAACTTCATCTTTGCCCTCGTACCGCTCGGAGCGCTCTACCTGCTCTACCCCGATCGACTCACCCCCTGGGCGCTCGCTGTTCTTCCCGTCGCGGTGGTGCAGTTCCTCTGGACCATCCCTGCCGTGATTGCGCTCAGTGCGGTCGCCGTCTTCTTCCGTGACATCTCGAACTTCATCCCCCATGGGCTACGCATCTGGTTCTATCTCTCTCCTGCGCTCTTCCCGATCGAAACACTCCGCGCCATCGGTGACCGACACCCGTGGTTTGGCTTCTTCGTTGACATCAATCCATTTACCTGGATCTTCTCTGGCTATCGCGACGCCCTCTACTACGGTCGTGCACCTGAGTGGGGGCCGCTCGGCATCCTCGCCCTCGCCTCAATTCCCGCAACGCTGCTCTCGATCTACCTCTTCCGACGGGTTTCACCACTCTTTGTGAAGGTGCTCTAAGTGGCGCAACGAAAGATCTCCCGCGTGCAGGCTGCGCCGCCGCCGATCCTGCTCACTGGCCTTGGGGTTCAGTACGACCTGCGTCTGAGCAAGAAGCGCAAGCTGCGCGATACGGTGCTGCGCGACGGCCGACACTCCCAGAGCGGCAAGTTCTGGGCACTGCGCGACGTTGACTTTCGCGTTGAGGCGGGTGAATCCGTCGCAGTGATTGGACCCAATGGCGCAGGGAAGAGCACCATGCTGCAGGTACTGGCCGGCATCCTGGAACCTTCGGTCGGCAAGGTCGAGGTTCGCGGCAAGATCGCCACGCTGCTGCAGCTCGGCGCCGGCTTTGACCCAGAACTAAACGCGCGCGAAAACACGCTTCTCGTTGGTGAGTTCCTCGGGATCCCCCACAAGGAGATGGTGCGGCGCGTGCCAGCGATTCTTGAATTTGCTGGACTCGGTGAATTCGCCGAGGCTGAGGTGCGCACATACAGCACAGGGATGCGTGCACGCCTTGGGTTCAGCGTCGCGACCTCGGTTGAGCCCGATGTGCTGCTCCTTGATGAGGTCCTCTCAACCGGCGATGCCGCCTTCATTGAAAAGTCGCGTGGCAGGATCATGGAGCTCATGAAGCGGGCACGGGCAATTGTGTTCGTGACGCACGACCTCGACTCTGCGGCCACATTCTGCACGCGCGCTATTGAACTTGAGGGTGGCCGGATCGTGGCGGACGGTCCAGCAAAAAGGGTGATCGCCGCCTATAAGAAGAAGATGGCGAAGCGTTCTGCTACGGCGTCACGCTCGGGTCAGGGAGCCCGCCGCGGTAATTAAGGATTACCAGCAGCGTCCTCACAGAATCTAGATCGAGGGTCGGCTGAACATCCGCACTCTGGAGCACAGCCGAGGCGATGCTGTTCACGGCAACCACTCGGCCCACAGAGAGCCCTCGCGGGAAGGCCGAGCGCAGCGTTGGGCTTAGCTCAATCCCAGAGGTGGTGATCTCCGCCCCAACAAGCACCTGGCGTTGTGCGTCGACGTCATCAAAGGCGAGCGGGTTGGCGGCACGCCCTCGTACCTGCCCGATCGCACCAGTTGAGGCGACCTCGGAGGTAACGGAGAACTCTGGGTCGGTGAGGAGACGGACCAGGCAACTCTGATCGGAGACCTGCACAACGCGCCCCGCGAGTGAGGCGCCCGCCCCGATGACGACGTCACCAACCTTTACGCCATCGGCGCTCCCAACATCAAGAATTATGTAGCGCCGATCAATCGCGAAATCACGCGCGACAACCTGGGCCGCAACCGTCGCAAACGAGGTTGTCGCACGCAGGTCGAGCGTCGCCTGGAGCTCCGCTACCTCACGTTCGAGGCTCGCAATCCGAGCCGCCTCAGAGGCAAGCTGATCACGCTCCTCAAGCAGCGCGGTGAGCCGGGCTTGCAGGCTACGAATGTCTACGAAGAGATCGCGAACCGATACGGCCCCTCGCCCCACCGCGGCAACGGGCTCGCTGAGCGTGCGCACCACCTGCCCCGCCGCTCCTTGCACGGCGAGTACCGGAGCGCTGCTAGAGAGTAGAAAGAGGAGCCCGTTGAAGAGCAGCACGACGCCAACGGCGACAAGGCCAGCCTGCGGATTGCGCTCTCCACGATCGCGAGGGAGCATGGGTCCTTAGCGCAGTGGGCGCTGGTAGGTCTCGGGGACGAGCATCTTCTCGAGCGCCTCAACCTCGTCAAGAATGATGCCCGTGCCGCGCACGACGCAGGTCAGCGGATCATCGGCGATGCGAACTGGCATCTTCGTTTCGGCCGAAAGGCGCACATCCATACCGAGCAGGAGTGCACCACCACCAGCAAGAACAATGCCCTGGTCCATGATGTCGGCGACGAGCTCTGGCGGTGTCTCTTCAATGGTGTCGCGCACGGCATTGATGATTTCAATGATTGACGGCTCAATGGCCTCACGTACCTGCGGCGCCGCCACCTCTACCGCGCGAGGCAGCCCGGTGAGTAGATCGCGTCCACGGAAGGTGATGCGCTGCGAGTCCCACTCGCCAGAGTGCGCCGAACCGACCGCCATCTTGATATCTTCGGCGGTGCGCTCACCCAAGAGTAGGTTGTACTGACGTCGGGCGTAGGCAACGATGTTCTCATCCATCTCGTCGCCCGCAATGCGAATGCTGCGCGCCGTCACGATGCCGCCGAGGCTGGTGACGGCAACCTCAGTGGTGCCGCCGCCGATGTCCACGATCATGCTCCCGTTCGGCTCACCTACTGCAAGGCCGGCTCCGATCGCTGCGGCCATCGGCTCCTCAACAAGGCGGACCCAGCGCGCACCGGCTCGAATGGCAGCGTCGCGCACGGCACGCTTCTCTACTTCGGTGACTCCTGAAGGGATACCGATGATCATGCGCGGTCGTGCAGAGAGCCACCCGCCTTGGTGCACCTTGCGCACGTAGTAGCTAATCATCTGCTCCGTGACCGCGGCGTCGGAGATCACGCCATCACGAAGTGGGCGAATCGCCACGATATTCGCGGGGGTACGCCCGAGCATGCGCTTCGCCTCAGCGCCGATGGCGAGGACCTTGCGTGATTTGGTCTCAACCGCAACGACCGAGGGCTCACTGATGACAACACCCTTACCTGCGACGTGGACGAGCGTATTCGCCGTGCCAAGGTCAATGCCGATGTCGCGCGAGAAGAGGCTGTAGATTCGGTCAAGCATGGCGCGATGGTAGCACCCACCCCGCGCACC
>JAEMRB010000068.1:2596-5615 GCA_016463555.1 Chloroflexota bacterium | reverse complement strand
GCCGTTACCGCCGCACTCGTGGGCCAGGGGCTCGGCGACGAGGTCGCACTCATTACGGATGGTCGCTTCTCTGGCGCGACCCACGGCTTCATGGTGGCGCACATCTCACCTGAGGCGGCACTCGGCGGGCCGATCGCGCTCGTGCATGAGGGCGACACCATCACCATCGATGTTGACTCGCACGAGCTGCGCATTGAGGTTGCCGAGAGTGAGCTAGCGACCCGTCGCGCCGCCTGGCGCGCCCCCGCACCACGCTACGCCGGCGGCGTCTGGGCGAAGTACGCTGCCCTGGTGAGCAGCGCGTCAGATGGCGCCATCACCACTGGGGTGCGCCTCGCCAAGGCGCTGAAAGGATCAACCGACCGATGAGCACAGCGAAGGCGATCGATCCAAAAGACCCACGTGGTGGCCTGCGCGGCCTCGACGCTCCCCTCGTTCCAGGCGGCGACCGACTCACCAAGGCCCAACAGGCGAAGGCCGATGCCGACGAGCGCAGCGGCATGCGCGGCGTGAAGGTCATCGTGGGCGGACTCGTTGGCCTCACCATCGGCGCACTGATCGTGCAGCTGATCCTCACCATCGCTGGAGTTGGCAAGTGAGCGGCGCATCGCGCTTCAACGCAACGGCTGCGGATCACTTTCCGAAGGGTCTCCCCTCCGCCTCCGTTGACGCCGCGCTGATGAAGCGCATCGGCGCCGAGGCGGGCGACGATCTGGTGAAGCTGATTCGCGCCGAGAGCGTGAACCCCCCAGGGAACGAGACGCGCGCCGCCAAGGTGCTGATTGAGCTGCTCCGCCGTGAGGGCCTGGAGCCTGAGTTCTTCGAGCCGATCCCCGACCGCGGCAATGTCAGCGTGCGACTGCGCGGCAGCGCCTCCGCTGCAAATCCGAAGCTCGACCCACGCGATCCAAAAGATGGTGCGCTGCTCCTCTTCGCCCACCTCGACGTTGTTCCCGCAAATCAAGACGGCTGGACGGTTGATCCGTTTGAAGGCGTTGTCAAAGAGGGCTACATCTGGGGTCGTGGCGCCGTCGACATGAAGGGCGCCCTCGCCGTGCAGGTCGGAGTGATCCGACTCCTCTGTGCCCGCGCCCGCGCAGCCGGTCTGAATCCAGCGAAGGATGTGATCCCTGGCCTACGACGCGACATCATCCTCACCGCCACCGCCGACGAAGAGACGGGCGGCCTTGAGGGGATCGCCCTCGTCCTCCAAGACCGCAAGCACTGGCTCGACGCCGCGGTTGGCCTCACCGAGGCGGGTGGCATGACGATCACCGCCGCCGGTCGGCGCATCTACCCACTGCAGGTTGCCGAGAAGGGCTTCGCCCGATTCACCATCACCGTCAGCGGCCGCTGGGGTCACGCCTCGATGCCCGACAGCGATAACGCGCTCTTCCGCGCCGCCCAGGTGGTGGATCGCGTCTCGGTGCCAGGCCCAGTTCAGATCGTGCCCGAGAACGAGGCACTCCTCACCGCCCTGCGTGCCGCCCTCCCAGCCGGAGCTATCGGCCGCCTGGAGCGCCTGCTCGGCGAGAAGACCTTTGACGACGCCAAGGAGCTCAACGCCGAAGCCTCCGCCGCGGGCTGCGCCCCCGAGCTCCTTCGCGCGCTTCGTGCCGTGCTGCGCGATACGTTCGCGCCAACGATCCTCGCATCGGGCATTCGCTCCAATGTGTTGCCAGGATCGGCAACCCTCACCGTCGATAGCCGCATCCTGCCAGGGACAACGCGCGAAGCTGCAGAGCGCAACATGCTCGACCGCATCGGTGCAGACCTTGCGCCGTTCGTGAAGCTTGACCTCATTGAGTTTGGTGACGCGATCAGCAACCCGATGGACCACGAGATCCTCGGCATCGCTAGTGCCGCGATTCGCACCCGCGATAGCGAGGCGATCTTGATGCCTGCCGTTGCGCCGTATGCGACCGACGCAAAGATCACCGTGCCGGCCGGGATTCCAACCTACGGCTTCTCACCGTATCTGCTTGATCCGAAGGAGCGCTTCATGGAGCGATTCCACGGCATCGACGAGCGTGTCTCGCAAGAGGCCCTCGCCTGGGGCGTTGAGGTGCTCTACGACGTGGCTATGGGGTACGCGGGGGAGTAACCGGCGCGCGCGTTGCCAGTGCGGCAACAGCAGCAGCAACCAGACCACGCTCCGCCTTCGGTAGTCGGCGCACCAGATCCACAAACTGCTCCGCTCGACCGCGATCAATAGAGGTGAGGAGCGCCTCGCCACTCGGCGCCAGTTGCGATCGACGCGCGCGGGCATCACTCGTTGGCGCGGCGCGCAGATAGCGACGCTCATGCAAGAAGCTCACCAGACGACTCGTCGCCGAATGCGAGCGGCCGAGGTCCCGAGCGATCTCCCCCACCGATCGCGGCCTCCCGTCAGCGAGCAGATAGAGCGCGGCGACCTGTGCCAGCGAGAGTTCGCTCGGTGCAAGCTGCTGCGCGGTGGAGAGGACCAGCTCACGCCAGAGGCGGCGGATCGAGACGATTCGCCCACCGATCTCACCGAGACTCTGCCGGCGTCGCGACACCTCGTCGAGCGGGCTCTCCCCCATCTCGCCGCGGGCGACGCGGACTGCGGCGGGGAGGCGGCTGCGCAGCCCCTCAGCGGCCTTGGCTATCTCGGCAATTCGGTTACGGCGAGGTGTATGCATATGCGCATACATTAGTGCAGCGGGTCCAACAGGGCGGCTACGATTCGCCGCATGTCACCGAACACCTCGTGGATCTTCCCTGGACAGGGCTCGCAGAGCGTCGGCATGGGTGCCGCCGCCCTCGCCGCCTCCCCCGCCGCACGCGCCGTACTTGCCGAGGCTGAGGCCGCCCTCGGTCAGCCGCTCGGCCAGCTGATGGCGACCGGCCCCGTCGAGGCCCTCGAGCGCACCGAGATGGCGCAGCCCGCCATCCTCACCATCTCCATCGCCTTGCTTGCCGCCGCGCGTGAACGCGCCGCAGCCGCAGGCACCCCACTCGACGAGCCGATCCTGATCGCCGGGCACTCGGCCGGCCA
>JAEMRB010000068.1:0-2496 GCA_016463555.1 Chloroflexota bacterium | reverse complement strand
CGCAGCGCGCATCACCACCGCCGCACAGCTGCGCGACGAACTCTCGAATCACCTCACCGGTGGTGTCGACTGGATCGCCGCGGTGAATGCGATGGCGGCCGCCGGCACGAAGCGCTACATCGAGGTTGGTTCGGGTCGCGTTCTCGCCGGACTCGTCAAGCGCATCCCATCGGCCGACGGCGCCGAGATCCTCTCCATTGAAGAAGTAAGCCCAGCAGCCTAAGTAGTGAAGGAGTAGCAGCATGCGCGAGCCAGATCACACCCGACGCGTCGTTATCACCGGACTCGGCATCGTCTCGCCGATCGGCAACACCGTCGGCGACGTATGGACATCGCTGACCGAGGGTCGCAGCGGTATCGCGCAGATCACCCACTGGGACCCAACCCCCTACGCGCCATACGTGGTTGCTGGCGAGGTGAAGGACTTTGACGTCACCCAGTTCCTCGACGCAAAGCAGATCCGCCGCACCGGCCCCGAGATCCATTGGGGCGTTGCCGCGGCGAAGGCCGCCCTGCGCGACTCGGGGCTCGAGATCACCGACGCGAACCGCGAAGAGGTCGGCGTGGTCTTCGGCTCGGGCGCTGGTGGGCAGGGGCTCTTCATTGAGAACCAGATGAGCTGGAAGGAGAAGGGGCCGCGCGCCGTTGCCCCGACCTTCATCGCCCACGGCCTCGTTGACAGCACCTCAGGAATGATCGCCATCGAGTCGGGTGCCGTGGGGCACAACCTGGCGGTCGTCTCCGCCTGCGCCACCGGCACGCACGCCTTGGGCGAGGCGGCTGAGGCGATCAAGCGCGGCGACGTGACCGCCGTCATCGCCGGCTCCACCGAGAATCCTCTCATCGAGGTGGCCCACATCGGCTTCATGAACATGCGCGGACTCGCCAGCCCGCGCGACGGCGAAGGGCCAGCATCGGCCTGCCGACCGTACGACGTAGATCGCGCCGGCTTCGTTCTTGGCGAAGGGGCGGGCGCCTTCATCGTCGAGGATCTCGCCTCGGCCACGGCGCGCGGCGCCACGATCTACGCCGAGGTGGTTGGCTACGGCAGCTCCGCCGATGCGCACGACATGATCCAGCCGATCGAGGGCGGTGCCGGTTCGGCGCGCTCCATTAAGTGGGCGCTGCAGCGCGGCAAGATCGATCCGTCGGAGATTGACCTGATCAATCCGCACGGCACCAGCACGCCGGTGGGCGATGAGCGCGAGGCGCTCGCCTTCCACGCCTCCTTCGGGCCACGTGCGGCAGAGATTCCCATCTCAGCAACGAAGTCGCTGACCGGCCACCTCATGGGTGCCGCGGGCGCCGTCGAGGCGGTCTTCACGACCCTCTCGCTGCACCACCAGGTGATTCCGGGGACGCTACACACCAAGAACGTTGACCCCGCCTGCAACCTGAACGTCAACCTCGAAACACGCTCGGCCGAGATTCGCGCCGCGGTGAGCAACAACGTTGGGCTCGGTGGGCATAATGGCGCCATCGTGTTGCGACGCTGGACCGGAAAGTAGGAGGAGCCATGAGCACCACCCCAGCACGAACGGACGCCCAGCGCGCGGTCATCACCGGCTACGGCGCGATCACGCCAATCGGCAATAGCGCCGGCGAGTACTGGGAGAGCCTGATCGCAGGACGCTCAGGTGCCGGCCCGATTACCCACTTCGACGCCTCACCAAACGACGTGCGCATCGCCGCCGAGGTGAAGGGCTTTGATCCGCTCCTCACCATGGATATGAAGATGGCGCGCCGCATGAGCCGCTTCGTGCAGTTCGCGATCGCCGCCGCCACGGAAGCCATCGAACATGCCGGACTCTCCGACATCGCCAGCTGGGAGCCAGAGCGCCGCGACCGCGTCGCCACGGTAATCAACACCGGCGGTGGCGGCATCGAGCAGGTCACCATGGGGAGCGACGCCTATCGTGAGAAGGGCGGCCGCTTCGTCAGCGCCTTCGCCATTCCTGCCCTGAGCCCAAGCATGGGCGCCTGCATGGTCAGCATGAAGTACGGCCTCACCGGCGCCGCGATCACCCAGGCCGCCGCCTGCGCCACGGGCGTGCTCGCCTTTCAAGATGCACTCCGCCTGATCCGCAGCGGCGAGGCGGACGTGGTCGTTGCCGGTGGCGTTGAGGCACCACTCCTGCCGATGGCCTTCGCCGCCCTCAGCAACATGGGCGCCCTCAGCAAGCGCAACGATGACCCAACACATGCCAGCCGACCATTCGACAAGAACCGCGACGGCTTCGTCTTCGGTGAAGGCGGCGCAGTCTTCGTGGTCGAGTCACTCGCCCATGCCAAGGCACGCGGCGCAACCATCCGCGCCGAGCTGCTCGGTGCCGGCGCAACCGCCGACGCCTTCCACATCAGCGCCCCTGAGCCAACCGGCCGCGGCGCGGCAGGCTCCATGACGAAGGCGATCCTCGACGGCGGCGCTGTCATCGACGACATCAGCTACATCGTGGCGCACGGCACCAGCACCCCACTCAACGACCTCACCGAGAC
>JAEMRB010000067.1 GCA_016463555.1 Chloroflexota bacterium | reverse complement strand
TCAAAGAGCCAGACGTTCTCGACGGCCTCCGACAACCAGCCGCAGGTGGAGATCCACGTGCTGCAGGGTGAGCGCGAGTTTGCCGCCGACAACAAGACGCTCGGCAAGTTCATCCTCTCCGGGATCCCCGCCGCACCGCGCGGCGTGCCACAGGTTGAGGTGACGTTCGACATTGACGCGAACGGCATCCTCGATGTGAAGGCGAAGGATCGTGCGACGGGCAAGGAGCAGCAGGTGCGCATCACCGGCAGCTCGATGCTCGGCAAGGAAGATGTTGACCGCATGGTGCGCGAGGCGAAGGATCATGAGGCAGAAGACAAGGCGCGCCGCGAGGCGGTCGACTTCCGCAATCAGACCGAAGCGCTCGCCTTCCAAGCGGAGAAGACGCTGACCGATCTTGGCGACAAGGTCGATGCGGCGAAGAAGAGCGAAGCGGAGGGGCTCATCGGCGAGGTCCGCGAGGCCCTCAAGGGTGAGGACCAGACGCTCCTGAAGGAGAAGGGCGAGGCACTCGCGCGACTCATGTCGGAGATCGGCACCGCCGCCTACCAGCAGGGTCAGGCCGAGGGCACCGACGGCGCCGAAAGCGGCGAAGCGACCCCTGCCGGCGAGGAGACGATCGAAGGCGAAGCGAAGGAGGTCTAACCTATGGGTATGACCAACTCCGCACCTGAACCTGCCGCGCTGATCCGCGCCCGAGGCCTGACGAAGGTCTTCGGGGAGCGGACGGCCGTTGCCAGCATCGACTTTGAGGTTCGCGACGGCGAGTTCTTCGGCTTCCTGGGGCCCAACGGCGCAGGGAAGACGACGACGATGCGCATGATCGCGGGCGTCTCACCGCGCACCTCGGGCACCCTCGAGATCTTTGGGCAAGATCCAGATCTGCATGGCTCCGAGATTCGTGGCCGCATCGGCGTGGTGCATCAGCAAGAGACGCTCGACATGGAGCTGAGCGTGCGCGAGAACCTGCTCGTCTTCGGCCGCTTCTTCGGCATGGATCGCGCGGCGATTGCGACGCGCGCTGATGAACTCCTTGAACTCTTCCAGTTGAGCGACCGCGCCAAAGACCAGGTCGAACCACTCTCGGGCGGCATGAAGCGCCGCCTCTCCATCGCGCGATCACTTATCGCCAGCCCACGCATCCTGATGCTTGACGAGCCGACGACCGGACTCGACCCACAGGCGCGACACCTGCTGTGGGATGCACTGCAGCGACTGAAGCGCGGTGGCACCACGATCGTGTTGACCACCCACTACATGGACGAGGCCGAACAACTCTGCGATCGACTGGTGGTGATGGATCAGGCGAAAATCGTCGCCGAGGGTTCACCACGACAACTCATTGCTGAGCACGCATCGCGTGAAGTGCTCGAGTTGCGCTTCCCGAATGGCACCGAATCCATTGACGTGAAGGTGCTGGAGGGGATTGGCGATCGTTACGAGCGCCTGGCCGAGCGCGTGATCATTGGCTGTGAGAATGGCGAAGCGGCGCACGCCCGTGCGCTGGAGCACGGCCTCGATCCAGAGAGTTGGCTCGTGCGACGCTCAAGCTTGGAGGATGTCTTCCTTCGCCTTACGGGCCGGACACTCGACGAGTGAGCGCCGCGCAGAGCGCTACGCCGCTGCGTGCACGCAGCCGTCTCGCTGCGATTCGCGAAGCGGCACCACACCCAACGCGCTGGCGACACATCGTTGGCTACATGCTCGCCGTCTATCGACGCGAGTGGCAGGGGTCGGTCTTTAGCGGCTTCATTGAGCCAATCGTAGTTCTTGCGGGGCTCGGTATTGGGCTCGGTGTACTGGTCGGCGATAAGGCCGCCGAGATTACTGGTGGAGTGAGCTATGTGGCCTACATCGCACCAGCACTGATGGTCAGTTCGGCGATGAACCTTGCGACCAGCGAGGCGGCGTGGCCGATCCTGGCGCGCGTCGCCTGGGTGCGCATCTACCACGCGATCATCGCCACCCCGCTCAACGCCGCCGACGTCATGGTTGGGGCGATCGCCTTCATCGTGGGGAAGGTCGCCTTCGCAGCGGCCTTCTTCGCGGGGGTGCTCCTGATCACGGGGATTACGACCAGTCCAGAAGGGGCCCTCGGCATGCTTGCCGTCTCCATTCTTACCGCCTTCGCCTTCGGCGCCCCAATGGCCGCCTTCTCCGTTACGCAGAAGTCTGACCAGGGGTTCGCCTTCCTCTTTCGGCTGATCATTACGCCGCTCACCTTCTTCTCGGGGACCTACTTCCCGATCGAGAATCTGCCGTTTGCCGCCCAGGTGCTCTCCTGGTGCACCCCCCTCGCACACGGGGTCGCCCTCAGCCGCGCGCTGGCGCTAGGCACGCCGCTGACCAACCTCGGCATTCATGTCGCCGCGCTCCTGCTCTGGGGGATCGTCGGCACCATTGCGGCGATCTACCTCTTCCGCAAGAGGATGCTGAAGTGATCGCCAGCCTCGCCCCGCGCGCCTTTAGCGTCTTTGAGCGCAACCTCTTCGTCTATCGCCGACAGTGGCTGATGATCGTGACCGGATTCTTTGAGCCGCTCTTCTTCTTGCTCGGCATCGGCTACGGCGTGGGCGGCGTGATCGGCACCATTCCGTATGGCGGTGTCGATGTCCCGTATGCGGCCTTCGTCGCCCCAGCGCTTCTTGCGAGCGCCGCAATGAACGGCGCAATCTTCGACTCCACCTTCAACATCTTCTACAAGTTGAAGTACGGCAAGATCTACGACGCGATCCTCTCCACCCCGGTCGGTGTGGGCGATCTCGCCGTGGGTGAGCTCCTCTGGTCAAACTTGCGGGGCGTGATCTACGCCACCGCATTCCTGATCGTGATGCTCGTCCTTGGCCTCGTGCAGTCGCCGCTCGCGCTACTAACGCCGGTTGCGGTGATCTTTATCGGCTTCTCGTTTGGCGCCGCTGGGTTTGCGATCACCACGCACATGCGCTCGTGGAAAGACTTTGACTTCCTCTTCATCATCCTGACGCCGCTCTTCCTCTTCTCGGCGACCTTCTATCCGGTGGAGATCTACCCAGGGGCGCTGCGTTGGATCGTGGAACTCTCACCACTCACGCGCGGCACGCACCTGGTGCGCTCACTCTGCTTCGGCGATCTGAACCTGCTCATGCTCGGTGACATTGCCTATCTCTCAGCAATTAGCTTCATTGGCTATCGCCATGCGGTGCGCCGACTCGGCGTGCTCCTGCTGAAGTAGGCGCGAGATGGCGCGAGACTTCTACGCGATCCTCGGCGTGCCGAAGGGGGCAAGTGCGGACGACATTAAGAAGGCGTTCCGCAAGGCGGCCCAGAAGCATCACCCCGATGTGTCGAAGGCCCCCGACGCCGCGGCGAAGTTCAAGGAGATCAACGACGCCTATCAGGTGCTCTCCGACGCGGGGCAACGTGCGCGCTACGACCAGTTCGGCGAGGCCGGCGTCGGTGGCGGGGCAGGCGGCCCAGGCGGCGGAGCAGGTGGATTCTCTGGTGGATTCCCAGGCGGCTTCCAAGGTGGATTCAGCGGCGGCGGCATTGAAGATCTCTTTGAGGGGTTCTTTGGCGGCGGCGGTCGCAGCGCGCGACGCAGTGGCCCGCCTCCTGGAGATGACATGCGCTACGACCTGCGCGTGGAGTTCAGCGAATCGATTCGCGGTGGCACCCGTGACCTCGACTTAAAGATGAAGGTCAACTGCGACGGCTGCGCGGGGAGTGGTGCCGCGAAGGGCTCAGGAACCAAGGAGTGCGACGGTTGCGGCGGGCGCGGCTCGGTTCGAACCGTGCGCCAAACAATGCTCGGCCAGATGGCCGTCGAAGCACCGTGCGCCAAGTGTGGCGGTGAGGGGCGCATCATTGAGAAGCAGTGCCCAACCTGTCGCGGCGAGGGTCGACTCAACGGCTCCAAGCGACTGCATGTGGAGATTCCACCCGGCGTTGATGACGGCACGCAGATTCGACTGAGCGGCCAGGGTGAGCCTGGTCGTCGCGGTGGCCCCGCCGGCAATCTCTATGTCGTCATTGAGGTGAAGGAGCACCCGCAGCTGGTGCGCGACGGGATCGACCTCACCACGGAGATCCCACTCTCCATCTCGCAGGCGGCACTCGGCGCGCGCGTGGTGGTGCCGACCGCCGAGGGGGAAGAGGAGATTGAGATCAAATCGGGGACGCAGCCAAACGATGTCGTGCGCCTGAAGGGGCGCGGCGCGCCTAACGTGCGACGACCAAGCCAGCGCGGCGATCTGCTGATTCACATTGTGATTGAGGTGCCGAAGAGGTTGAGCGGCGATCAGCGCAAGGCGCTCGAGGCATACGCCAAGGCGAGTGGCGAGGATCAACACTGAGCACCGACGGCTGGCTCGAACTCAGCATTGAGTGCGACCCTGAAGCCGCCGAGGCGATCAGCGAACGACTCGGACGCCTCGCCCCCTCGGGCACCAGCGCCGAACCCGCCACACCACCGCCTATCGATGGCGACGCACTTGGCCCCATCTACGACCCGACCGCACCGGTGCGCATTCGCGCCTGGCTCCCCGACACCGCAAGCAATCGCGCCACTGCCGACGCGCTGGCAACGGAACTAGAACGGTTCGCCGCCTTCTCCAGTGGTGGCGTTGGCCTGCGCGGCATTGGGCCGCTGCTGGTGCGACCGATCCCCGCCGAAGAGTGGGCGACGAGTTGGCGCGCCGAGTTCCCCATCCTGCGTGTCGGCCGCATCGTGGTGCGCCCCCCATGGCGCGAGCACATCGCCGCACCTGGCGACGCCGTCGTCACAATTGATCCAGGCCAGGCATTCGGCACGGGCTTGCATCCAACGACACGTCTTGCGCTGATCGGCCTTGAGAGGTGGAGCATCGCTGGTCGTCTCGGCGAGCTCCCACGGAGCAGCCCTGGCGTGCTTGATGTTGGAACGGGGAGCGGCATCCTTCTGCTCGCGGCGATCGCCCTTGGCGCATCGCACGGGACCGGCGTTGATATTGATCCGCTCTCTGTTGCCGCCGCCACTGAGAATGCGGCACGCAGCGGTGTCGCCGAGCGCGTCACGATTCAGGCGGGTTCGCTTCCGATCAGCGGGCTGGCACCGCTGGTGATGGCGAACCTTGTCGCCACGCTCCACATCGAACTTGCCCCGCTACTGGTTGGCGCGATGGCGCCGGGCGGCCGACTCCTGACCAGTGGCATGTTCGCCACGCGTGCCGATGAGGCGATCGCCGCGCTTCAGGCGGCTGGCGCAACGCTCGTTGAACGCTGGGAGGAGGGGGAGTGGGTGGCCGCCGAATTTGGCGACGGCCGCGCTACACTCGCATCATGAGCGACTGCCTCTTCTGCAAGATTATCGCGGGCGAGATCCCGAGCACGCAGCGACACAGCTCGGATCTTGTGATCGCCTTCGACGACATTGCGCCACAGGCGCCGCTCCATGTCTTGATTGTGCCGCGCGAACATATCGGTTCGGCCGCCGACCTGCGTGACACAGCGGCGCACGGCGCGCTCTTGGCGCGCATGCATCACGTGGCGCAAGAGATTGCGGTGGAGGCCGGCTACGGCGACCGCGGCTGGCGGCTGGTGAGCAACGTTGGCGTTGAGGGCGGTCAGGCGATCGAGCATCTGCACTATCACCTGCTCGCTGGGCGACAGCTGGCGTGGCCACCGGGATGAGCGAAGCACCAGTCACGCGCAAGCGGGGCTTCCCGTACCGCACCGTAATCGTGCTGGTCGGCGGCATGGCGATCTTTAGCTTC
>JAEMRB010000066.1 GCA_016463555.1 Chloroflexota bacterium | reverse complement strand
AGCCTTTGGTGCGGCGACCTTCTTCGGTGCCGACTTCTTCTTGTTCACGACCTTCGGCATCACGCCGCCAGCGGCGGCCGCCCGGGCAGCCTTCTTGGCGAGGCGCGACTTGCGTCGAGCCGCAGCGTTCTTGTGGATGGCACCGTGCTTCGCAGCGCGGTCAAGGGCGCTCGACGCCTTGTTGACGGCGGCGGCGGTGTCGCCCTGGGTCTGGCCGGTAATGATCTCAAGCGCCTTTGCCACGAGGCTCTTGGCGACGGTTCGCTGTGGCTGCTGCACCGCGTTGCGGCGGGCAGAGGCGCGAACCTCTTTTAGCGACTGCGGTGTTCGTGCACCCTTGTACGTACGTGGGGTCTTTCCCATTGGTCACTCCATCAGCTTCTGGGGCTCGGTTGAGCCGTCGGGCGATCGTAGCAGAGGCTCCGCCACGCTCCGCTCCTGGCGCCCTTCGGCGGCGCTGGCGAGAGCGTGCGATCCTTAGGCCATGAGCACCATCCCGCAGTCTCGGCTGCGCAACTTCAGCATCATCGCGCACATCGACCATGGGAAGTCGACCCTGGCCGACCGCCTGCTCGAGGCGACCCACACGGTGGAGGCTCGGCTGATGACCTCGCAGATGCTCGACTCCATGGACCTGGAGCGCGAGAAGGGGATCACGATCAAGGCGCGCGCGGTGCGCCTGGACTACGTGGCGAACGATGGCCTCACCTACGGCCTCAACCTGATCGACACCCCTGGCCACGTTGACTTCGCCTATGAGGTCTCACGAAGCCTGCAGGCCTGCGACGGCGCAATCCTGGTCGTTGATGCGAGCCAAGGGATCGAAGCGCAGACGCTGGCCAACGTGCACCTGGCGATGAAGCTCGGCCTGGCGATCATCCCGGTGCTCAACAAGATCGATCTCCCCGCCGCCGACCCAGAAATGGTGATGGGCGAGCTCGAGGATTCACTCGCCATTCCACGGGAAGAGGTGATCCTCGCCTCGGCGAAGGCGGGGATCGGCATCGCCGAAATTCTCGAGGCGCTCGTCGCGCGCATCCCAGCGCCGAGCGGCCCACTCGACGCGCCGCTGCGCGCACTCGTCTTCGACTCGCACTACGACACGTACAAGGGGGTGGTGAACTACATCCGCGTGCAAGAGGGGCGACTCAAGGCGGGCGATCCGATTCAGATGATGGGCTCCGGTGTCACCTGCGTTCCAGTTGAGCTCGGCTACTTCCGACCGCAACACGTGCCGGTGCAAGAGCTGGTCGCGGGCGAGGTCGGCTACATCGCCACGGGTCTCAAGAGCGTGCGCGACGCGCGCGTTGGCGACACGGTCACATCGCAAACAAGCCCTGCCACCAAACCGCTCCCTGGCTACCAGGTTGCGCTGCCGCTCGTCTTCGCCGGAC
This sequence comes from Chloroflexota bacterium, assembly GCA_016463555.1. Taxonomy (GTDB): domain Bacteria; phylum Chloroflexota; class Limnocylindria; order Limnocylindrales; family Limnocylindraceae; genus Limnocylindrus. The sequence continues at coordinate 4,336 of JAEMRB010000066.1, read as the reverse complement.
TCTATCCGCTGGGCGGCGAGGATTACCCCGCGTTGCGCGAAGCGCTCGAGAAGTTACACCTTAACGACGCCAGCTTCACCTTTGAGGCGGAGTCATCGGCCGCCCTCGGCTTCGGCTTCCGCTGCGGCTTCCTCGGCCTCTTGCACATGGAGATCGTGCAGGAGCGACTCGAGCGTGAGTTCAACCTGCAGCTGATCGCCTCAGCCCCCTCCTGTAAGTACCAGGTGATGCTCAGCGGCGGCAAGGGGGAGATGCGAATTAACAACCCCGCCCAGCTGCCGAGCCCGAACCATATCGACGAGATTCGCGAGCCTTGGGTCGCCGCCTCGGTGGTGACGCCGTCGACCTACATCGGCACGATCATGGAGCTCTCCACCGACAAGCGCGGCATCTTCGACGGCATGGAGTATCTCGATGAGAAGCGCGTGGTGATGCGCTTCCAGATTCCGCTCGCCGAACTGATCGTTGACTACTTCGACCAACTGAAGAGCCGCACCCAGGGATACGCGTCGTTGGACTACACCGAATCCGAGTATCGCGTTGCGCCACTCGTCAAGCTCGACATTCTCGTGAACGGCGAACCGGTCGACGCACTCAGCACCATCATCCATCGTGACCGCGCGCAGAGTGCCGGCCGTGTCCTCGCAGCAAAGCTGAAAGATCTGATTCCCCGCCAGATGTTTGAGGTGCCGATCCAGGCGGCGATCGGCGGCACGGTGATTGCGCGCGAAACGGTAAAGGCGGTCCGTAAGAACGTGCTCGCGAAGTGCTACGGCGGCGACATCACCCGAAAGAAGAAGCTGCTCGAGAAGCAGAAAGAGGGTAAGGAGCGCATGAAGCGCGTCGGCTCCGTTGAGATTCCGCAAGAGGCCTTCCTCGCCGTCTTGCGCACCGACGCGGATTAACGTGACGCTGGGCGTGCAGCCCGCGCCACCGCGCGGCCTCTATCTACACGTTCCGTTCTGTCGCTCGCTCTGCCCGTACTGTGACTTCGTGGTCGTTGCGGGCGCTGCGGCGTTTGGCCCGCGCTCGCGTATGGGCGGCTACCTCAGCGCAGTTGAACAAGAGATTGATCTGCGCGCGAAGCTAGCCGACACGCAGTTCGGCAGCCTCGGCTCTGCAAATCGCCAGCCGCTTGAGACCCTCTACCTCGGTGGTGGCACCCCATCGCTGCTCCCGACCGACCGACTCGCCGCGCTGATTGATCGCATTCGCGACCGTTTCGGGCTAACCCTCGACGCCGAGGTGACCCTCGAGGCGAACCCCGGCGCCGATGAGCGGGGCGACTTGGCCGGTGTTGTGCAGGCTGGCGTCACCCGGCTCAGCGTTGGCGTGCAGGTGATGGATACGACCGCCCTCCGCTCCCTCGGCCGCCGCCACACCCCCGACGACGTGGTGGCAACGATTGCGGCCGCCCGCGCCGCAGGGTTTGCCAGCCTCTCCATGGATCTCCTCGCCGACCTTCCCGACCTCCCCTTTGACGCCTGGGCGGCGAGCCTTGACTCGGCGATCGACCTCGCCCCTGATCATCTCAGCGTCTACGCCCTCACCCTCAGCCTCGGCTCCGATGAGTCTGGCGACGACCGCCTCGCGACGCCGGCTGGTGCCGTCGCCTGGCGGGAGCGGGCCGCCGCCGCCCAAGACGAAGAGCGCGGCGCGCTGGAGCTCGAGCATCTCAACAGCCGCCTCCCCGCCGCCGGCTACGACTGGTACGAGATCAGCAACTGGGCAACCGCTGGCCACGCATCGCGGCACAACACCCTCTACTGGGAGCGCGCCAGCGTTGCCGCCGTTGGTCCAGGTGCGCACGCCTTCGATGGCGCCACGCGCCGCTGGAACTCCGCCAACCTCGACGCCTGGGAGGGCGCCCTTCAGCAGGGTGAACTTCCACCCGGTGGTGAATCGCCCGCCGAGAGTGGCGCGGCAGGTGCCGCAGAGGGTTTAGTTCTTGCGCTGCGCATGGCGCGCGGTGTGGAACGCGATGTCGCCGTGCGCGACGGATTCAGTGAGGCAATTATCTGGGGCGAATCAAATGGTCTACTCGCGCCACATCCGACCGATGCATCACGCATTCAGTTGACGCTGCGTGGCCGCCTGCTGAGCAACGAACTCTTCTCGCGGATTGTGTAGCTGACGTCGCGCGCGTGCGCGGCGCGGATCAGTTCGGCGCGGCCAGATCGCGGCGCGGGAAGATGTAGAAGGCCCATCCAGCAGCGATCAAGGCCACCACACCGAAGATCAGTGCCGATGAACTGTCGACGGTGCCGTTGAGTAGGTCAACTGGCGAGAAGTGGTTGAAGAGTGAGAGGTACTGGTACGGCTCCACAACATCCCAGAACGAGCCGATGACTTCAATGATGTAGTTGAACATGATGAACGAGACGGTGATCGCCATTGCAGGGGCGGTGCGATCAAAGCTGCCACTGGTGGCGATGCCGATCGTTGCGAACATGCCCCAGAAGAGCGCACCGAACGCCCAGAGGATTGGCAGCTGTTCGAAGGCGAGCTGGTCGGTGACTCCGGCGATCTGTGCGCCGAGGATGGTCCCGCCGATGTAGGCGAGTGAGACGAGTGCTGCGCCGATCCAGCCCTCGATCATCATGGTGGCGAGGATGGTGCGGCGGCTGAGAGGACGGCTCAACAGCAGTTCAAGGGTGCCGCGCTGACGCTCGCCCGAGATGGCGCCGACGGTGAGGCCGGCGCTCAAGATGCCGAAGAGGGCGATAGAGATTGGGTGGATAAAGCCCACCGAGATCGTGCGCGCCAGGCTGGAGAAGTTCCCTCCAGGCGGTCGACCTGGGTTCTCTGCAAGTGACTCTTGGATCGCCTGATAGATGACAGGGAAGAGGAGCGACCAGATCACCACCACCGATAGGCCGACAGCGAGGCGAATGCGGTGGCCGCGCAGTAGGCGTAGGAATAGGGTTGCGTTAATCATCGGGAGCTCCTCTTCTTGGCTGGACTCTTCTTGGCTGGACTCTTCTTTGCCGGCGTACGCTTCGCGACTGGTCGCTTTGCCACAGGCTTCGGCTTCGCCCTCTTCACCTCGGCAACCTCTGGGAAGACCTGAACGGCGCCTGAGCTGTGTCGCGCATCACCGTAGTACGACATGAAGGCCTCTTCAAGGCTTGCCGCTTCAATCAGCAGGTCGCGCAGGTCAGATGTTTGAAGTCGCGCGACAAGCTTCGGTACGGCTGCCGGCTCCGCTTCGCAGCTGATGCGGTAGCCGCTCTTTCCCTCTGGGGCGACCTTGACGCCGAAGACGCCAGCGAGTGTGGCGAGGCGCGATGGTTTGCGCGCGACGAGCGCATCAACGCGGCGCCGCTGGAATCGCACCAGCGTCTCCACAGTCTCGAGGGCAACAAGCTTGCCGCCGCGAACGATGGCGACACGATTGCAGATGCGCTCCACCTCGCTGATGAGGTGGCTGCTGAAGAAGACGGTGCGTCCGGCGGCGACGCGCTCGAGGAGCAGCTCTTGCAGCGAACGCTGCATCAACGGATCGAGGCCCTCAGAGGGCTCATCAAGAATCAGCAGCTCTGGGTCCGTCTCAAGCGCCTGCACCACGCCAATCTTCTGGCGCATGCCGCGGCTGTAGTCGCGCACCGGTCGCTTCAAGATTGCGTCGGAGAGTTCGAGCGCCTCCATGATGCGATGGCGTAGGAGTGATGGTCGGCCGCTCAAGGCGCGCATGTGGTCAAGGTACTCGCGGCCGCTCATGTAGTCGTAGACGGCGAAGCCGGAGGGGAGGTAGCCAACGCGACGGCGGATCTCGACTGAGTCCTTGACGATGTCGAGGCCGAGCACCGAGGCGGAGCCGGCGGTTGGGTGCAGGAAGCCGAGGAGGGTGCGAATCGCGGTGCTCTTCCCCGCGCCGTTTGGACCGAGGAAGCCGAAGAGCTCACCCTCTCTGATCTCGAGGTCTAGAGAGGTGAGCGCCTTGATCTCGCCGGTACGGCCGTAGTGCTTCGTGAGGGCACGGGTCTGAATGGCGAATGAGCTGGACATGCCCAAATAGTAAACCTTTGACCCAAACACGCTCCTCCCCCTAGACTGAGTTGGCACTCGACATCTGCCGAGTGCCAAGAGAAGAGGTGGGCATGGTTCGACGACAGCGACGCACCGGTCTCCTGGACGATCGCGCCCGCGTCATCCTCGCCGCCCTCGTGGAGGAGCACATCCGCACGGCTATCCCCGTGGGGTCGATGGCCCTCTCAGACGGCTATGACCTTGGCGTCTCGCCCGCCACCGTGCGCGGAGTGCTCGTTGAACTTGAGGAACTCGGTCTGCTCATGCAGCCACACACCTCCGCCGGTCGCATCCCTACCGACCTCGG
>JAEMRB010000065.1:3071-5793 GCA_016463555.1 Chloroflexota bacterium | reverse complement strand
AGCAAGGGGGGTTCGAACGGCGCTCACGGGGTAGTGGTAGATGTCGTGGAGGTAGAGGATGTCGTCGTCGAGGTCGTGTTGTTGGTAAGCGTCGTTCGCTTCTCGAAGTCAGACTCGAAGCGTGAGACCGAATCCCGCGCCCTCTGCTCGCTTGGGAAGGAGATGTTCTCGCCGACACTCGCGCGCTGCGCTGGAGTTAGGTCGCTGCGCGAGAGGTATGAGCTCCACTCAACGGTTGGGCCCCAGCCGGCGAGACCATTCGGCACTCCTTGAAATACAACGACTCGCTGCCCTTGGTACCCAACGTAATACTGCGCACGTGCATACCAGCCAAGCACTCCGACACAGATAGCGATGATTGCCACGACAGGCAATGCAGCCAAGATCACGCCGCGAGAGACGCGCATGCGCCTGCGGGGTTTGGTTCTTGTTTCACTCTCGAGTGCGCTCGGCGCGCCGAGAGGGCTCTCCGCTCTACTTGCAGCCTCACGCGCCTCTCTTGCTCGCACGGCAACTAGCCCGACGCCGATCTCAGGGAGCGGAGATGGCTCGGGGTCACCCTCTTCGCCAATTACATCGATAACAACAACCGTGATGTTGTCCTCGCCGCCACCAGCATTGGCCGCAGCAATAAGGGCGCGAGCCACTGAATCAGTATCAACCTCGCGCCGCATGATTGCGCTTATCTCAGTCTCACGAACCATTCCGCTCAAACCATCGGAGCAGATAAGTACGCGATCACCGTCTGTGAGTTCGAGCGAGATGTCATCAACCTCGATGTTGCGCTCAATTCCCAGGGCGCGAGTTATAACTGAGCGTTGTGGGTGAACAGCTGCTTGTTCGAGAGTGATCTGCCCGGCTCGCACGAGTTCCTCGACGAGGCTGTGGTCGTCGGTGACACGGGCAAGGATTCCGGCGCGCAGTACGTAGGCGCGCGAGTCGCCGACATGGCCGATGCGCAGCCCGCCCTCAACCTCGATTGCAGCCGTGAGAGTTGTGCCCATTCCGCGCATCGCTGGATTCGCGTCTGCCTTCTCAAGAACAGCAGTATTCGCTTGTATTACAGCCTCTGTGATGAGTGAACCACCTGCAACGCCAGCGCGCAGTGCCTCAATAGCGACTGCGCTTGCAACCTCACCCGCCTCGTGCCCACCCATGCCATCGGCTACGGCGAAGATACCGAGTCGCTCATCGTGGAGGTAGTTATCTTCGTTGCCCTCGCGCACCATCCCCACATCAGATAGGCCCGTAGCGACGAGTCTCATCTCTGTACCTCTAGAACAGTTCCGCCGATAGCGATGCGGTCACCGCGCGAGAGAGGCTGTGCTCCGGTTATCAGTGACTCGTTGATGCTCGTTCCATTGGTTGAGCCTGCGTCCTCGGCAAATAATTTGCCGTCAGAGATAAATAGGCGAACATGAATACTCGAGATGAAGTTGTCATCAATCGGGATAGTGCAACCTGGTGCGCGCCCAACAGTGTTCTCGGCGGCGAGCAGGTATCTGCGACCTGCGGAGTCGGGAGGCTCTACGACTACAACTTGCCAGCCGCGCGAGGTGCGTGTGCGTGAAGTCTCGCGAGGTGCACGCTCGCGCTGCTCCGCGACTCGGGGCTTAGCGGTAAGTGGACGACTCGCACGCATCTCGCGCACTACAACAAGTACAACGCGTGAGAGAAATACCAATAGCAACGCGAGAAAGCAGTACCGCAGAAGAGTTAGCAGGGCATCAGACACGGTTACGAAGCCTCAAAGCGTAGGTTGACCGCGCCAATCGAGATCACATCGCCGTCAGTGAGACGCGCAGTCTGAATAGGAGATCCGTTCAGCTTTGTGCCGTTTAATGAGGAGAGGTCAACAATTACCCATCCATCAGGCTCGCTTCGGATCTCGCAATGGCGCCGCGATGCTTGCGAGTCGTCGACTTGAATGCTGCACTCGGGTAGCCGGCCAACGCTTACAACATCTGCGCCGAGCACCACACGGCTACCGTCAGCGCGCACAAGTGAACCAGCGGCTCCGCCAGGGCCAGCAACGATGCGCGCCTCAATCTCAATGCGTCCAGACTTCATTTGGTTATCGCTTACAAGCCCTACAGTGATGGGCCCAGCGAACTGGGCTTTGAGTGTGATCGCGTGCTCTCGTGCCGCCTCCACTAACTCGGCCTCGATCAGTTCTTTCAGATCGTCGAGGCGAATGGCGTCGGGCTCTGCGAGTGCGACGATGAACGAGTTGGGCACCAGCGCACCCTTGGTTCCAAGTGTGCGGCCGTGATCCATCTCGCGTCGGAGGCGTGTAACCAACTCGGCGGGCTGCACACCGGCTCGAGATGTGCGCGTAAAGGTGCCCTCAAGGAGGCGCTCGAGTCTGCGTTCAAAGCCTTGTACACCCATTGGCCTTGAGTGTAAGGGGCGATCTAGGTCTAGGCCCGGCACTTGGGGTGGGTGTGGCGGCTAACCTTCAGTCTCCACTCGGGCGAGTGGCGGAATGGCAGACGCGCTGGCTTCAGGTGCCAGTGTCCGTAAGGACGTGGGGGTTCAAGTCCCCCCTCGCGCACAGTATGGCCCTGTTCTTTTCAGGCCAATGTGTTCGTGTAATGGAAGAGCCGGTCAGACCAGTAGTCTGACCGGCTCTATCTGTTGGGGCTGATCGCCGCACAGCACAGCGGCCCGTTCGAGATCGCCGAGCGGGCCGCTGTGGACTGCGACGGAGTCTACTTCTGGA
>JAEMRB010000065.1:0-3061 GCA_016463555.1 Chloroflexota bacterium | reverse complement strand
AGGTACCGGTCCGGAGCGACCCGTCGAGGTGGGCGCCGAGATCAGGGACCTCGTCGCGTAGCCGCTCGATTGAGTAGCGGAGTGCCCGCGTGACCGCGGTGCGGGCGCGTTCCACGTTGCTCCCGACGGACCGGAACCGACCGCTGAGCCCGAGGGACCGGGACAGTTCGGCGAGGAGAAAGTCGCGGTCTCGCTCCGCGAGTTCGGCCCGCGCATCGTCGTTGCAGCGCAGGGCGTCGGCGATGTCCTCGTCGATCTCCTCGAGACGGCGTCGGTACGCCGATCGGGCATGCTCGTCAAGCGACGGCAGGCCAGCGTGCGATCCCTCATGGAGTGCCTCGCCGCCCCCGACGGTCGCAGACCCCGCGGTGAGCGTGCCCTCTTCGACCGCTACGAGGTCGAGCACGTGGAACTCGCGCCCGGGGTCCGAGAACATCCGAGCGAGGTAGCGGTAACCCTTGAGATCGCGCAGCGAGGTGGATTCGCCGGCGAAGGTCACCGTGCGTATGTCGCCGGTGATCTCGAAGGTGGCGTGCCGCGGTGCGTCGCTTGAAGGGTTTGGTCCGACTCGGTCGTTCGTCGGAGTACGCAACGCCGCCGCTCGGGTCATTGCGCCGTAGCGCTCGAACCCATGGATCGCAGCGTCGCGCTCCATGTGCGCTGCGTTGTCACGCCCGGCGCGCTCGTACGCCTCGGCCAGCACGGTCCGGGCCACCGCCGTCTCGTACGGCGCACCGATCTTGGCCCAGTCGCCGACGGCGGACCCTGCGGTGTTGGCGGCTCTTTCAAGGTCTCCCTCGAGCAGCGCGACCCGAGCCCAGGCGAGCGCCGCCGAGGCGCAGAGCCACCGCGTGCCGTACGTGTCGGCGACCTCCTGCAGGCGGCTCGCTGCGGCGCGCGCGGTCAGCTCGTCGTTCATCGCCGTGGCGATCTCGACCTGTGCTTCCAGCAGCGGAGCCAAGGTGAGATCGCCGAAGGGCGGCCGTTCCTTCGAAGGTGCCTGGAAGGGGTGAGCGACCGCATCACCGATCAACGCCATGGCCGTCGTGACGTCGCCCCGAGCGAGGTGCACGAGCGCCATCCCGGGGTAGGGGCACCACACGTGCTCGTGCGCGGCTGCGAACGCCTCTTCGGCACCCTCGAGGTCGCCCATCCGGAGCCGGATCGTTCCAAGTTCGGCGAGTGGCCAGCCGAACTCGCGCCGCATCCACGGTCGAAGGTCGTCGCACGCGCCGAGGGCTTCGGCTTCCGCGGCGTCGGCGGGCCCGGTGACGCGCAGGATCTCCGCCCGATGGACACGACATCGGCCGTGGAGGCCACCGAACGCCGCGCCGGTATTGCTCCACGACTCCATCGCTCGCGTCCATTCGACCGCCATCTCGTGGAGTGAGAGACCCTGCGCTGCGCAGACGATCTCGCAGAGCATCATGCCGGTGGTGAGGGGGTCGACGGTGCCGCCCATGAGGAGCACGCCGACGTCGTCGAGTTCGGCGATTCCCTCCGCGACCTGTCCGTAGAGGATCGAGATACGGGCGGTCGCCGTCCGCCCGATCACGCTCGCCGCAGCGTTTCCGCTCGTGCGCCCGAGGTCGATCGCGCGGCCCGCCTCCCGACTTGCGGCGTCCAGATCTCCGCACATGAACCGTTCGTAGGTGCGGACCGCGGACACGGTGGCGCGGATCGAGTCGTCCGGCGCGGTGCTGAGCAGTGTCTCGGCCCGCCGGAGCCATCCACGAACGGGGGCCATGAGGCCGGTATCGATCATCAGGAACATTGCGACCATTGCGGCAGAGCGGGCGGCGCCGCCCGGATCGCCGTCGGCCAGGAGGATGCGGTGCTGCTCCTCCCACGCTGCGACGGTGCCTTCGAAGTTCCCAGAGCCGTACATCGCGAGCGCTCGCTGTTCGAGCAGCGCCGCAGTCGGACCTGCCTCCTCCGCATCGTCGATCAGAACGAGCGCATCGATCCAGCGGTGGGCGTTTAGCGCCTCTTCGATCGATGTGAAGGACATGGTCACATTGTGACACGGATTCTCACGCCTCCTCCATTGTGAGTGGTCATAGACGGCATGCCATCAGATGCCGCTCACACGTTCAGTCCGGTTGAAACACCGACTCCGCAGTGACGGGGACGGTTAGATGAGGAGGAATCCATGCACGTTGCACGAGAAGACATCCCGGTGGTACTTGCGGTACCCGGCGCCACCGCGCGCCAGATCGGCGGATTTGGCTCGATCGCGGGCGCAGGCGAGATCGCTGGCGAGTGGTTCTCGCTCGGTGCGGGTACCGACATCGCCCCGCTCCTCGAGGGCCTGGAGCGCGACGCGTGCGGATCGGAGCACTGGGGTTACGTGATCTCCGGAGAACTGGTGATCTCGTACGTCGATGCGCCGGAGGAGCAGGTGGTCGGCGGCGACCTCTTCTACTGGCCGCCGCACCATTCGGTTCGGGTCGTAGCGGACGCCGAGGTCATCCTGTTCAGCCCGCACGCTGCTCACCGTGCCGTCGTGGACCACATGGCGGTAAAGCTCGGGGTCGGCTCGTGAGCGCGCAGGACCTGCGGTTCGAACTCGACGACGGCGTCAATGGTGGCGCCCAACTCCAAGTCGTCGTGCCTGCGCTCGGCGCCGCGGTCGCGACCGTTCGACCCGAGCACATGGAGCGAGCGACGCCGTGTGCATCGTGGTCGATGCGCGATCTCCTGAACCACATCGTCGGCGGTGCGCTGATGTTCGCTGACGCTTTCGGTGGCGCTCCGGTTCGTGACATCTCGGGCCGGCTCCCCGACGTCGTCGGTGACGACCCGAGCACGGCGTTCGGGGAGGCCGCAACGCGCTTCGGCGCAGCGCTCGAGGAGCCGGGCGCGATGGAACGGGTGCTCGACCTGCCGTTCGGCGCGATGACCGTCGGCACGTTCCTGCGGTTCGTTGCGTTCGACCTCACGATTCACGCCTGGGACGTGGCAGCGGTCACCGGTGCGACGGTCGAGATCCCGGACGAACTGCTCGGCGAGATCGGCGCGTTCTCTCGCCTCGTCCTGGAGGCCGGTCCTCGGTCGTACC
>JAEMRB010000004.1 GCA_016463555.1 Chloroflexota bacterium | reverse complement strand
GAGACCGACCTCGACCTTGGGCACTACGAGCGCTTCATTGACGTCAATCTCTCGCAGGCCTCCAACGTCACCACGGGGCGCATCTACTCCACCGTGATCGCACGCGAGCGTCGCGGCGACTATCTCGGCGGCACGGTGCAGGTCATTCCACACATCACCAACGAGATCAAGGAGCGCGTGCTGCGCCTGAGCGGCGATGACGTTGATGTGGTGATCGTTGAGGTTGGCGGCACCGTTGGCGACATTGAGTCGCTGCCGTTCATTGAGGCGATTCGACAGCTGAAGAAGGATGTTGGTCGCGGCAACTCGCTCTACATTCACGTCACGCTCCTTCCAGAACTCGCCGCTACCGGTGAACTGAAGACGAAGCCGACCCAGCACTCCGTGAAGGAGCTGCGCGGTAGCGGCGTTCAGCCCGACGTCATCATCTTGCGCGCGGACCATCCGGTTCCAGACGACGTCCGCGAGAAGATCGCCCTCTTCACCGACGTCCCCGTTGAGGCGGTCGTTCCCGCAACCACCGCACGCACCATCTATGAGGTCCCGCTGCAGTTCGAGAGGTTCGGCCTTGGCGACCTGGTCGTGCGCGAACTTGGCCTCCCAGCAACCACCCCAGACCTCTCGCGTTGGGAGAAGCTCGCCACTGAGATCGTCGCCGAGAAGCCTGCCGTCGAGATCGCCATCGTTGGCAAGTACACCGAACTTCCTGATGCGTACCTCTCGGTAACCGAAGCGCTGCGCCACGCCGGTTGGGCACACGGCGTTGATGTGCGCGTGCGCTGGGTGAGCGCCGAGCGACTCGATGATGCCGAGCCCGCCGTCCTCTCCGCAGAACTCGCCGGCGTGCATGGCATCTTGGTGCCGGGCGGCTACGGCTACCGCGGCATTGAAGGGAAGATCCGCGCCGCGCATATGGCGCGCACGGAGCGCATCCCGTACCTCGGCCTCTGCCTCGGCCTGCAGATTGCGGTAATCGATGTCGCGCGCGAGGCTCTTGGCTCCAGTGATGCGAACTCGACCGAGTTCGACATGTTCACCAAGAACCCGGTGATCGACTTCACCCCTGACCAGCGCGGCGTTGAAGAGAAGGGGGGCACACAGCGCCTCGGCCTCTACCCCGCCAAGCTCACCCCTGGGAGCCGCGCCGCAACCGTCTATGGCGCTGAGGTTGTGTACGAGCGACATCGCCACCGCTTTGAGGTCGCCAACCGATTCAAGCCGCAGCTTGAGGCGGCTGGCATGCGCTTCACCGGCGTGTCGCCCGATGGCCGCCTTGTTGAGATCATCGAGCTCGCCGACCACCCGTGGTTTGTGGCCAGCCAGTTCCATCCCGAATTCACCAGCCGACCGCTGCGTCCAAACCCACTCTTTGACGGGTTCGTTGGCGCCGCTGTGGCACTGCGTGACGGGCGCCTCGCCTCGTACACCCCACGAATGGTTGGGGTGCGCGATGATGAGGTGGCGAAGGCTGAGCGAAGTCGTGCCGTCGAGGCCGCCGCCACCAAGGCGGCAAAGCGCAGCAACGGATCAAACGCGTAATCGCCCATAATCGGGCCAAGCCATTTGGTTATAAGGGGGCATCATGAAGTTCTTCTTGGACACCGCTGACATTGAAGAGATCAAGACCGGGATCAAGTGGGGCGTCGTTGACGGCGTCACCACGAACCCGTCGCTCTACGCGAAGGTCGGCGGCTCGTACGAGGAGATTCTGAAGGAGATCTGCGGCCTCACCAAGGGCCCGGTCTCGGCTGAGGTCATGAGCGATGACGCCGATGGCATGGTCAAAGAGGGCCTCGCCTTTGCGAAGATCGCTCCGAACATCGTCGTCAAGGTCGCCCTCACAACCGCAGGGCTAGAGGCAATTAGCCGTCTCGCCGCGGAGGGGATCAAGACGAACTGCACCCTGATCTTCACCGCGAACCAGGGGCTCATGGCGGCGAAGGCGGGCGCCTCGCTGATCAGCCCATTCGTCGGCCGACTCGACGACATCAACGAAGACGGGATGATCGTGATCCAGGAGCTCGCCGAGATCTTCGCGAACTACGAGGGGCTCGACCACTGCGAGATCCTCGCCGCCTCGATCCGACACCCACGACACGTCACAGAGTCGGCTCTGGCGGGGGCGCACGTGGCAACGATGCCACTCAAGGTGCTTGAGCAGATGACGAAGCATCCGCTCACCGATAAGGGGATCGCGATCTTCAAGTCGGACTGGGCGAAGGCCACCTCCGGGAAGTAGCCGCGGGCCCGATCCTGCGGGCTCTTGACGAGCGGCAGCGGCTGCCGTAGAGTTCTCTCATCCCCCCCGAACTGCACAGCGAACGCGGCGCAGTTTCGCGTACCAGGGATGCAGCCACCCACAGATAGAGGAAGGTATCCAACTGATATGAACGACGGACGAAACCGCGGCCCACGACGACCACCCCGCCGCGGCGGACCAAACCCAAACTCCATGCGCATGCCGCAGAGCGCGCTTCCGGCTGACGTTGAGGTGCTCTCCGAGGCCGACCTTGCCGCCGAAGGCCTCGTCACCTTTGCCGCTCTCTCCAACATGACTGCGACCGAACTGATTGCCGCGGCCAAGAAGCTCGGCGTCGTGGCCACGCAGCAAGAGGAGCTCACCGCGGTCATCCAGAAGATCCTCACGGCGCAGGCTGACGAGCAGGGTCAGATCTGGGCCGAGGGAATTCTTGAAATCGTCGACGACGGCTACGGCTTCATTCGACGCAATGGGCTACTTCCAAGTGCCGACGATGTCTACGTTCCGTCGCCAATGGTGCGCCGACTCGGCTTGCGCCAGGGCGACACGATCGGCGGCGTCATTCGCGCACCGCGCGAGGGCGAGAAGTTCTGGGGGATGCTCCGTATTGAGATCGTCTCCGGCACCGACCCAGAGTCGGCGCGACAGCGTCCACACTTCGGCGACCTCACACCGATTCACCCGATTGAGCTGATCAACCTTGAGACCGTTCCCTCGAACCTCTCGCAGCGCCTCATCAACCTCGTCAACCCGATTGGCAAGGGGCAGCGCGCCCTCATCGTCTCGCCACCGAAGGCCGGCAAGACGAGCCTGCTGAAGCAGATCGCCCAAGGCGTCACGGCGAACTATCCAGAGATCTCACTAATGGTCTGCCTTATTGGCGAGCGACCAGAAGAGGTCACCGACATGCGCCGCTCCGTAAAGGGCGAGGTCATCTCGTCGACCTTCGACGAGCCGACCGAGAATCACACCCATGTTGCCGAGATGGCGCTCGAGATTGCCAAGCGCCGCACCGAGGCTGGTGCCGACGTCGTCGTGCTGCTCGACTCCATTACCCGACTGGCGCGCGCCTACAACCTGGCGCTTCCGCCATCCGGCCGAACGCTCTCGGGCGGTATTGACCCAATTGCGCTCTATCCACCGAAGCGCTTTTTCGGTGCCGCGCGAAAGCTCGAAGAGGGCGGCTCACTCACCATCATCGGCACCTGCCTGGTTGATACCGGCTCGAAGATGGACGACGTGATCTACGAAGAGTTCAAGGGAACAGGCAACTCGGAACTCGTGCTCGACCGCAAGTTGGCCGAGAAGCGCATCTTCCCGGCGATTGATGTGCAGCGCTCCGGTACCCGCCGCGAGGAGCTCCTCCTCGACGAGGGGACCCTCAAGATGGTCTGGACAATGCGCCGCATGCTCTCCGCCGTGGGCGCGAATGAGGGGATCGAGTTGCTCCTGAACCGCATCGCGAAGACGGAGTCGAACGCACAGTTCCTCGCCTCGCTCACCAAGGGAACCGAGGGGTCGAACCCCTCGTAGCCCACGCACGAGGCACAGCGTGTGCCAGGGTGCCCCGCTCGGCGGCATAGCCGAGGGGTAGACTAAGGCGGAGATCGGAGGCTGGAATGCCAGATGTGAAGCGCCAAAAAACGTCTGCCCGCGGATCCAAGCATCGCAATGTGCGAGCTGGAAGCCCCACCTTCCGCCTCGTCGCGGCCATCCGCCGTCGCCTCCTCGCCTTCGGATCGTTCCTTGAGCGCAGCGGCGAGCGTGCCATCCGGCTGAGCCTCTTCCGCGCCGGAGAGTTCCTGAAGCGCCCGCTCCCACGACGAATCCACGTTCACCCCACCCTTGCGGCCCGCACCAGCGGCATCGCCGTCGCCGCAATCGCCCACAAGGTCACCCCAGCGCTTGAGGAGCGCGGCATCCTTCGGTCGCTGCGTCGCCGTCGCCGCTCACTCGACTCAAGGCTGCGCAAGCTCCGTCGTGAGCCAGAGCGAGCGATGCCTGCCGTGATCGCGGGGCTCCTGAGCGTGGCAATCATCGCTAGCCTGCTCCCAGGGCCAACCGTCGACGCTCGCACCCAGGCGCTAGACGACGGCGGCATGAGCGTAGGTATGGGCGCAGCGTATGAGCCAACATTTACGACGGTATGGGGCGGTACCGAGAACCCAGACCGACTCGCCTCAGATGGCATCGCCGAGAGCACCGCTGTGAGTGACGGCGTACTCATTGGAGAAACTGCAACAGAGAGCACCTTCTCGATGCGTGCGACCGAGGTGGTTGTGCAAGCCCCAGATTCAGTTGTTGCGACAACGGCAATCGACGGGCCGATCTTCCTTGACGATGGAACACTGGAGCTCCCCGCCGCGATTGACATCGTTGTGGCCGACGGCCGCGATCACGTGCTCATTCATGTGGTCGCACGCGGTGAGACGCTTGCCGCGATCGCGAAACGATACAAGATCTCCTCAATGGAGCTGATCTGGTCGAATGGCCTGCAGTCCGCCGACAATCCAGCGGTCGGCAAGCGCCTTCGCGTTCCAGATACACGCGGCATCGTCGTTACGGTGCGTGAAAACGAAACGCTCAAGTCGATCGCATCAAAGTATCGCGTTACACCGACCACCATTCGTACCTACAACAAGCTAAAGGTGGTAGATCTTGTGCTAGGGATGGTCCTGGTGCTCCCTGGTGGACGTGGCGCTGCGCTACCAACATTTACTCGAGGCGATGGGCTTATTGGCTATACGGGGCCACTCCCTGCAGCCTACAGCGGCGTGAAATTCCGATACCCCGTACCGGGCGGTCGATATGTGCGTGGATTCACGCGCACCCACCTCGGCATGGATATCTCTAATGCCTACGGTGCCTCAATCGTCGCCGCAGGCGACGGCGTCGTGGTCTTCAGTGGATGGCGTAATAATTGCGGCGGCTACCAGGTGATCATTGCGCACGGATCGAATCTCTACACCGGCTACTACCACCTCTCCGGCATCGTCGCGAGCACCGGCCAAAAGGTAACGCGCGGAACTCGCATCGGACGCATGGGCCAAACTGGCTGCGCGACCGGCCCACATTTGCACTTCGTCGTCTCTCGAGGATTCCCACTTGCGGGCGCCTCGACGCTCTACAACCCAGCGCGCTTCCTCCCGTAACGCAATGTTTCTTGACATTGTAGAGATCCACCTTGCCGCTGGGCGCGGCGGTGATGGCGCATCGACGATGCGTCGCGAGTCACATGTGCCGCGCGGCGGCCCTGATGGCGGCGACGGCGGCCGCGGTGGCAGCATCTACGTTGCGGTGGATACGGGGCAGACGACCCTGCGGGACTTTGAGGTCAAGCGGCGATATGTTGCAGGCGACGCGAGTCAGGGCGGGAACAAAACGTCGCACGGCAAGGCTGGGCGCGACTTGGTGATTGGCGTGCCACCAGGTACGGCAATCTTTGATGCCAAGAGTGGAGACCTGATCGCAGACCTGGTTTCGCGCGAGCAACATGTGTTGCTGGTGCGAGGCGGCCGCGGTGGCCTTGGCAATGCGCACTTCACCACGGCGACACATCAAGCCCCCCGCCACGCGCAAAAGGGGGAGCCCGGCGAGCTGCGCGAGGTGCGCTTCGAGTTGCGACTGATCGCTGATGTTGGCCTTGTTGGGCTGCCAAACGCAGGGAAGTCCACGCTACTCGCCGCCATCACCGCGGCGCAGCCAAAGATTGGCGACTACGCCTTCACCACCCTTGAGCCAAACTTGGGTGTGTTGGAGCTGGGCATTGATGATGGGCGTCGACCGACTGTTGCCGATCTTCCAGGGCTGATTGAGGGGGCATCTATCGGTGCGGGGCTCGGCTTCGCCTTCTTGCGACACGCCTCTCGCACGCGCGTGCTGGTACACGTGGTGGACGCGTCGGCTCCCGACCCTGTACGTGACGCCGCGATCATTCGCACGGAGCTCGAGGCGCATAACCCAGCCCTGCTCGAGAAGACGACCCTCGTTGCCCTCAACAAACTAGATCGCCCAGAGGCGAAGGCTCGCGAGGCGGAACTCACCGCTGCGTTCCGCGAACTGGGTCTCCATGTGCTGCCGATCTCTGCCGCGGGCGGCGAGCGAGGGGAGGGGATCGCCGCGCTGCGAGACGCCTTGGCAGACCTTCTCCCTGACGCAGAGACGCTCTCGTATCCGGCTGAGCCTGCGGGCGTGGTGGTGCACCGCATCAATCCGATCGCCTCGATTGGCTTCGAGGTCAGCCGCGAGGGCGAGGGGTTCCGTGTTCGAGGTAAGGCAATTGAGCGACTCGTTCACCAGACCGACTTTGCTCGCGAAGAATCTGCAGAGCGATTCCAGCACGAGCTCGCCCGCCAGGGGATTGAATCTGCGCTGCGAAAGGCGGGATGCCGCAGCGGCGACACCGTCACGATCGGCGAACTCTCACTTGAGTGGGATGACCCTGATGACGCGTCACTTCTCAGCGCGGCCGAAGAGGCAGAGGCACTTGAACTCGATGGCGTTCTCTTGGCCGCAACTCCAAACAACGACGGGGAGAGCGAAGGGTGAGTGGGATCGGGGTCCTCGGCGGCACGTTCGACCCGATCCATGATGGCCACCTTGCCCTCGGTCAGGCCGCCTACGAGCTACTGAAGCTCGACCACGTGCTCTTCGTCCCCGCCGCACGACCTCCGCACAAGGTTGCCACTCGCGTCACCGATCCTGAGGTTCGCTGCCGCATGGTCGCACTTGCGATCGCTGGGAATCCGGCCTTTGAGATGAGTCGCATGGAGATTGATCGTCCTGGACTCTCGTACACGATCGATACACTTCGAGCCATCGCAGCGGAGCGGCGCGAAGGTGGCGCCGCGCCAGAGCTCACGCTGATCCTCTCCGTTGAGTCACTCCTCGGGTTTAACGCGTGGGAAGACGCAACGGGCATCCTTGACCTGGCGCGGGTCGCAGCACTGCCGCGGCCCGGCACGCCAACTCCAGACCGCGCCTGGCTTACGCGCCACTTCCCGGGTAGGGAAGACCGCTTCCTCTATCTCGACGGTTTCCATCTCTCTCACGCTAGCCGAGAGTTGCGCGCGTTGGCAGCGCGCGGTCGCTCCCTGCGTTATCTCGTCCCTGGCGCAGTTGCCGACCTCATCCGACGTGAGGGGCTCTATCGCGGTCGACCAGAGCTAGTACTCGAGCGCCCTGTCGAAGTGGAAGACGTGCCCGTTGATCCAGCCTCGTAATTGCACAGCCGTTAGTGCGGTACGCTGAGGTCATGTCAACCAAACAGCAAACTGCCATTGAGCCGCATGACCTTGCGCGAAAGGTTGCCCTCCTTGCGGAAGAGAAGAAG
The DNA here is from genome assembly GCA_016463555.1 of Chloroflexota bacterium. Lineage (GTDB taxonomy): Bacteria > Chloroflexota > Limnocylindria > Limnocylindrales > Limnocylindraceae > Limnocylindrus. Next base: position 15,701 of record JAEMRB010000004.1, on the reverse strand, counting down.
GCGGCGGACATCCTTGTGTTGGACGTTAGCGGACTGACCACCGTTACGGAGGCGTTCGTGATCTGCACCGGTGGCTCTGAGCCACAACTTGCGGCGATCACGGAGAGCATCGTCAGTGGCATGGCCGAAGACGGCATCACACCGGCGCACCGCCATCGCGCCGCGGCCTCGCACTGGATCGTTTTAGACTACGGAAGCGTGATCGTGCATATCTTCACGCCGCCAGAGCGCGACTTCTACAAGCTTGAACAGCTCTGGTCTGATGCGAAGGTGCTCGTCCGAATCCAGTAGCGCTACTTCGGGAGCAGGCTCTTCACAATCCGATTGATATCGCTCTGGCGTGGGCGCCAGCCCAACTGACTGTGTGCCCGTGAGATGTCAGCCACGAGGCGGGGCGGATCACCGGCGCGGCGGGGGTGCTCTTGTACGTCGATGCGCGCGCCCGAAGCCTTCTCGATGGCCTTGATCGCCTCGCGAATGCTCGTGCCTGCGCCGCTCCCAATGTTGATGGCACTGAAGCCGCGCCCCTCTTCGGCGGCAAGCTTCTCGATCGCGGCAAGGTGCGCTGCGGCAACGTCGGCAACATGCACATAGTCACGGACGGCGGTGCGGTCGGGGGTGGCGTAGTCGTTCCCGTAGAGCTCGAATGGCTCCCCTGTACGCGCGGCGTTCATGAGGCGTGGCAGCAGGTGTGTCTCTGGGTTGTGGCGCTCCGTCACCTGTTCCGTTGCCCCCGCAACATTGAAGTAGCGCAGCGCAATTGCGGTGAGCCCATGCGCCGCAGAGTAGGCGCGAAGAACCTGCTCAAATGCGGCCTTCGTTGCCCCGTACGGGTTAACCGGCGCAAGCGGGAGCTCTTCATGGAGCACGCTTGATGAGGAGGCGCCATAGACCGCTGCGCTTGAGGAGAAGATCAGCCGCTTCACGCCAACGGCAATCGCCGCGTCGAGCAGGGTGATGCTGCCGACGAGGTTTGCCTTGAAGTAGCGCTCTGGCTGGGCCACGCTCTCGGCAACGATGCTCAGCGCCCCGATGTGCAGGATCGTGTCGACTCGTGCATCACGGAGCAGGCTCTGCATGCGATCCCCGTCGGCATAGCTACCAACGATCGAGGAGGCCTCATTTGGGATCGTGTCGGCGTGTCCCGCCGAGAGGTCATCCAGGATGACAACACGATGGCCACCAGCGATCAGGGCATTGGCGCTCGCCGCGCCGATGTACCCGGCCCCACCTGTGATCAAGACTGTACGTGGCTCTACCGTCATGCCGTGAGTCTACGCGATGGAGTCACGCCCTTCGCTTGCAACGACGCGTTCGGACCATCCGAGGAGGTCGCCCTCAGCATTCGCCACGCGGCGATGTGCAACGTCATCAACGAGTCGCGCGAGGAGCGCTGCAACCCACGGCCCTGGGGTGCGACCGAGGTGAGCCACCAGTACATCGCCCCCGACGGCGAGATCACTCGCCGCGGCGGGAGTCTGTTGGTCATCGCCCTGCATGCATGCGTTGAGGAGTGCGGCAGAGGCGCTACTAGCTCGACCGGCGGCATCGCGGCGACGGATCTGCCGTGCGGCATCCCGCGGGTCACCAGTGGTGGCGGCCGCCACGATGCGGAGTGTTGCCCCATCAAGGTAGCCGCGCTTTGCCTCACCCTCCGCAACTGCCACGGCACGATCGAGATCGCGAATCTGCTGGATGGCTGCAACGGTGGCACGCGGTCGGCGCCAGGATTCAAGGAGCGCTGCAACATCCTCATCATCGGCGATCGGCACGAGGAGCTCGCTCAAGCGCCCCAGGGGGTCTGGCGCGTCGGAGAGAGCGTTGCCGCCGACCGCCTCGACGCGCCTGCCAACCTCCGCACTCCATTCGGCGGCAAGTGCTGGCGCGATGGCGGCGAGGATGCCGATCTCTGCAGCGAGTTGCAGTGCACGTGCTGGCGCGGCAGCGGCAAGGATCCCCTCAATCTCTGCGCCAATTCGTTCACCAGAGAGGCGCGCAGTCAGTGGGGCGTCGCGCCTGATCGCTGCGGCGGTCCCTGGCTCCAACGACAGGTTGAACCGCGCGACAAACCGGATCGCGCGAAGCATGCGCAACGCATCCTCGAGGAATCGTTCGGCGGGATCTCCAACGGCGCGCAGTAGACCGTTGGCCAGATCGTCGATGCCACCGTGTGGGTCGACGATGGCCCCATCAGCAACTGGATCGGCGCGGCGACTTGCGCCAGGGGCGAGACCGTAGGCGATCGCGTTGATGGTGAAGTCTCGGCGAGCCAGGTCGCCCTCAATACGCGGGAGGAAGGTGACCTCGTCGGGGCGGCGAGCGTCACTACTACCGCTGTCAGAGCGGAAGGTGGTGATCTCGCGCACCACTGACTCACCGGTCGGCACGCCAACGGTGCCGAATCGATTCTCATAGGTGGCGTTTGGAAAGAGTGCGCGCAGCTGGTCTGGTGTGGCCTCGGTGGCAAGATCCCAATCTGCTGGCACTCTCCCAGCGATCACATCGCGAACGGCACCACCAACAACGTAGGCGCCAAATCCTGCCGCTCGCAGTGCGCGCAGTAGATCAGCAACGTCGCGAGGGATGGCGGCGCGAACCGCCGCCGCGGGGGTCACGCGCCGCTGGCCGCCGCGCTATCAGAGATGAAGAGGAAGTCGCGCCACGCCGAGTAGGCGTCGTGCCGCAGGTAGGGGAGGAAGACGGCGTATACGTCACAGCGCGGCTCGTACGGTTTGCGTCGAAGCGCAAGGCCTGCGGCCTCGGGGAGGCGGTCACCCTTGCGGTGGTTGCACGCCATGCAGGCGGTGACCAGGTTCTCCCACGTCCAGGTATCGCCGCCGCGGCTCTTCGGCACGATGTGATCAATCGTCAACGAGACGCCGGTGCGGCCGCAGTACTGGCAGGCATGGCCGTCGCGCGCGAAGATCTCCTTGCGGCTCAACTTGGCGCGCGGCCGTGGGCGGCGCACGCGGTGGCGCAGTCGCACCACAGAGGGTGCCGTCCAGCTGCGCGATGCGCTGCGGATTGGATCACCTTCGGCGAGGATCTCGGCCTTGCCACCCAGCACCAGTCGGAAGGCGCGCGGCAAGGAGGCGACGTTGAGCGGTTCGTAGTCCTGATTCAGAACGAGAACTTCACTGTTCATATGAGCGCGATCGTAGCAGGGGATCTGCGCCTATCGCACCGCCGGTTAGCCCACGGGGGGCGGGGCGGTATGCGAGAATAGGGGCATGCCAGCACCGAAGCGCGCCAAGACGTCGACCTGGGCCACGAAGAGCGGTCTCGCCCAAATGCTGAAGGGCGGCGTGATCATGGACGTCGTTAACCCGGCGGAGGCGAAGATCGCCCAAGAGGCTGGCGCCGTTGCCGTTATGGCACTGGAGCGCGTCCCGTTTGACATTCGTCGCGACGGGGGAGTTGCCCGCATGAGTGACCCCGACATGATCAAGGGGATCCAGGCAGCCGTCTCCATCCCAGTGATGGCAAAGGCACGTATCGGCCATGAGATCGAGGCGCGCATCCTGGAGGCGCTCGATGTGGACTACATCGACGAGTCAGAGGTGCTCACCCCCGCCGACGATCGTTACCACCTCAACAAGCACGGCTTCAAGGTGCCTTTCCTCTGTGGCTGCAAGAATCTCGGTGAGGCGCTTCGTCGCATCAACGAGGGCGCCGCAATGATGCGCACCAAGGGCGAGGCGGGAACTGGCAACATCGTTGAGGCGGTGCGCCACATTCGTACCGTTACGGAAGAGATCGCCGCACTCAAGGGGCAGAGCGAGAAGCGTCTGCGTGCCGCCGCGAAAGAGATGCGCGTCCCCTACGAGCTCGTCAAGCTCACCGTCAAGGCGGGTCGACTCCCTGTTGTGAACTTTGTTGCGGGCGGCATTGCGACGCCGGCCGACGCTGCGCTCTCAATGTGGCTCGGCGCCGATGGCGTCTTCGTTGGCTCAGGCATCTTCAAGGCGGAGAACCCGGCGAAGACTGCGGCCGCAATCGTTCAGGCAACCACTCACTGGAAGAACGCCGCCATCCTTGCTGAAGTTTCGGCGGGCCTTGGTGAAGCAATGAAGGGGATTGAGATGCGCACCATCCCCGAGAGTGAACGCCTCTCCAATCGCGGCTGGTAGCACCGTGGCGAAGCGCCGCACCCCGCCGATTATCGGCGTCCTCGCAGTGCAGGGTGACTTTGCTACGCCGGCCGATGCTGCGCTTTCAATGTGGCTCGGCGCCGATGGCGTCTTCGTTGGCTCAGGCATCTTCAAGGCGGAGAACCCGGCGAAGACTGCGGCCGCAATCGTTCAGGCAACCACTCACTGGAAGAACGCCGCCATCCTTGCTGAAGTTTCGGCGGGCCTTGGTGAAGCAATGAAGGGGATTGAGATGCGCACCATCCCCGAGAGTGAACGCCTCTCCAATCGCGGCTGGTAGCACCGTGGCGAAGCGCCGCACCCCGCCGATTATCGGCGTCCTCGCAGTGCAGGGTGACTTTGCTGAACATCTCCGCATGCTGGAGACACTTGGTGCTGAAGGGCGAGAGGTGCGACTTCCAGCAGATCTCGATGGAGTAGACGGTCTGATCCTTCCTGGTGGCGAGAGCACCGCGATGCGCAAGCTACTGGATCGCTGGGATCTAGTGAAGCCAATCAAAGCGTTGGCGAAGCGTGGCGCGCCAATCCTGGGCACCTGCGCGGGGGCGATCCTACTCGCGACGAAGATTGCTGATGGTGATGAGCCGGTGCTCTCCCTTCTTGATGTTGAGGTGCGGCGCAATGCGTTTGGGCGCCAACTCGAGTCCTTCGAAACGAGCCTGGTCATGGAGGGCCTCGGCAACGACGGCCGATCACGCACCATTCAGGCCGTCTTCATTCGTGCCCCTGAGATCGTGAAGGTTGGCCCGTCGGCGCGCGCCGTCGCGACGCTAGAGGATGGCCGGATCGTGGCGGCACGCCAGGGGCGGATCCTGGGCATCGCCTTCCACCCCGAGATCACTGGCGAGACGGGCGTGCACCGCTGGCTTGTTACCGAGGCGTTAGCGGCCGCGCTCTAGGGGCCAAAAGAGCCGCACGACGCGACGGCACGCGAGGCGCACGCTAAGATTCGCTGATGAGCATTGCTCGCGACCCTCACGAGGAGCCAACCCCGCAGGGGATCCAAGATGAGGCGATCGTCGACAACCTCGACCTCCTCCTCGCCTGTCTCCCTACGGAGATCGTCGCCGCAATTCGTGAGCTGGCCACTCACGAAAATCTCGCCGCCGGCCGAGATGGCCTACTTGAAATTGTTCTTGACCTTGGCCGCCGACCTGAGGCACGCATCACATCGGGCGACGTCACGCTACTCGAACGCGAGATCACCGACGAAGACTTGAACTGGGTGATCGCACGCATCGGCAACTTCGGTGGTGACAACCGCGCTGGAATCGAACGAACGCTGCACCGCATCTCTGCGATTCGCAATCGATCGGATCGAGTCGTTGGCCTCACCTGCCGTGTCGGTCGCTCGGTGTTCGGCACCATTGAGATCTTGCGCGACCATATCGAAGCGGGCCGATCGATTCTGATCATGGGGCGACCGGGTGTAGGTAAGACCACCATGCTCCGCGAGGCGGCACGCGTCCTCGCCTCGGAATTCAGCAAGCGCGTGGTGGTGGTTGACACCTCGAACGAGATCGCTGGCGACGGCGACATTCCGCATCCTGCGATCGGCAAGGCGCGACGAATGCAGGTGAGCGCTCCAGAGCGACAGCATCTCGTCATGATTGAGGCGGTAGAGAACCACATGCCCGAGGTGATCGTGATCGACGAGATCGGCACCGAGGCAGAGGCGATCGCCGCACGAACAATCGCCGAGCGCGGCGTGCAGCTGATTGGCACCGCCCACGGCAACAGCCTCGACAACCTGATGTTGAACCCAACGCTCACCGACCTGATCGGCGGTATTCAGAGCGTCACCCTCGGTGACGACGAGGCACGCCGACGTCGAACGCAGAAGAGCGTGCTGGAGCGCAAGGCGCCACCAACCTTCGATGTGATCGTGGAGATCATTGATCGCGACCACATTCTTGTGCACGAAGATGTTGCCGGCACCGTTGATGCGCTGCTGCGCGGCGACGCGGTAGCCCCAGAGGAGCGCTGGCGCGACGAGGGTGGCGTTCGTCGATCACATGCGCGCATTCGACCTGGCCAGACGGCGCAGGGTGAGTCACGCCGATTCGGCGGGCTGACCCCAGGTGATGATCGCCGCGGCCGACGCAGTGATCGCAGTGATCGGGGAGATCGTGGCGATGAGGGGCGTGGCGGCTGGCGGCGAAACCGCGAACAGGCGCGACACGTTGAGACCATCCCCGGCGGTACAGCGACTCCAGTGATTCGTGCATTTGAGGGTGATCCCGTTGGCGGCGGTAGCTGGCGACCCGAGCGCGGCTGGAGTCATGAGTCAATGGCATCCACCATCGCTGAGATGGATCGCGAGCTGATCGGACGAACGGTGAGTGGTGCACTGGTTCCAGCAGAGTGGGATGAGGCACCGGAGGCCGATGATGATGAGCGCGAAGTCAGTCAGCTCCCGCAACTGCGAGTCTTAGCGCACGGCATCTCGCGCAAGAAGCTTGAGGCGGCGATCCGCGAACTCGGGCTTCCTGCGACAACCGCGCGAACCGCCGATGAGGCCGACGCGGTGGTAACGATCCGCAATGAGTTTAAGCAGCGCGGCACGCCGATTGTGGACGCCGAGCGACGCGGCGTTCCGGTGCATGTGCTGAAGAGCAACGCCTTGGAGCAGATGGAGCGCGCACTGCTCGACATCTATCAACTGCCACACGACCCGCGCGAGATCGCCATGCGTGAGGCCAAGATGGGGATTGAAGAGGTGGCGCGCACCAAACATCCCGTTGAGCTTGCGCCACAGAACGCCTACATCCGTCGGCTGCAGCACCAGCTCGCTGGCGACGCCGGCGTCACCAGTAGTTCGCGCGGCCGCGATCCACATCGACGTGTTCGCCTTGAGCCGCAGGGACGCTCTTCGAGCACCCCGCGGCGACGCCGCTAAGCAGCAATGTTCATCACCTTTGAGGGGCCAGACGGATCGGGGAAGTCCACCCAAATCGCCCTCCTAGCCGAGCGGCTCCGCGCCGCAGGTCGTGAGGTCCTGACCGTGCGAGAGCCGGGCGGCACACCGGCCGGAGAGCGGATCCGTGCACTCCTCCTGGGCGATGGTGGGAGCGTTGAGATCAACCCACGTGCCGACGCCCTCCTCTTCAACGCCTCCCGTTCGCAGCTTGTTCTTGAGGTGATCCGCCCCGCGCTGGCGCGCGGTGCCACCGTCATCGCCGATCGCTTCGCCGACTCCACCCTGGCCTACCAGGGCTACGGGAGCGGCCTCCCGCTCGACGAGCTGCGGGCGGCGATCAGCTTTGCCACCGCAGGGTTAACCCCAGACCTCACCGTGCTCTTGGACCTTCCCGCCGAGGAGGGGCTCGCCCGCAAGTCGGGCGATGGGCGCACGCGATTTGAAGAGGGGTTCGACGCCGCCTTCCACGCGCGTGTCGCCGACGGCTTCCGCGCGCTCGCCGCCGCGGAGCCTGCACGTTGGCGCACCTTTGACGCACGCCGCCCGAAGGGTGAGCTCGCCGATGAGATCGCCTCCGCCGTTGGCCTCGCTACACTTCGTCAATGAGTGGTCCCTTCATCTCCAAGATTGACACCCTGCGACCCGCATTCGGGTTTGACGACATCTCGCTCGCCCCTGGCACCGACACCATTGATCCCGCCGACGTCGACCTGACGCAAGAGTTTTGCGGCATCCCACTTACCGAGCCGATCATTGCGTCGGCGATGGATGCGGTTGTCTCGCCAACGACGGCGGGAGTGCTGCGCGGACTCGGCTCACTCGCCTTCATTAATCTTGAAGGACTCTGGTTTCGCTACGAAGATCCCGCCGCTCAGTACGCCACCATCATTGCGGCGACCGCCGATAAGGTGCAGGCCACCTTTGCTGAACTCTACGCCGCGCCGATTCGCCCAGAGTTGATCGCCCGCCGCATCGCGGAGATGCGCGCCGCTGGTGCACCCGTTGCGATCGCGGCAACACCACAAGCGGTCGGCAAGTATGCCGACGCACTGATTGGCGCCGATGTCGACCTGCTGCTCATTCAAAGTCAGGTCTCCTCTGCACGGCACATTGCCTCGGGCTACGCGCCACTTGAGCTCTCTGCATTCGTGAAGCGCGCCGGCATGCCCGTGGCGATCGGTAACACCACAAATGCTGAAGCCGCATACGCCCTAATGGAGCAGGGAGCGGCCGCCGTCTTCGTTGGTGTGGGGCCCGGAAACGCCTGCACTACGCGTGAGGTCCTTGGAATCGGCGTGCCGCAGGTGACCGCCGTGAGCGATGTTGCCGCCGCACGCGACGCCTTCTTCGCTGCGACCGGTCGCTATGTGCCCGTGGTCGCAGATGGCGGCATTCGCAAGGGTGGCGAGATTGCCAAGGCGCTCGCCGTTGGCGCCGACGCGGTGATGATCGGCTCGCCACTCGCTCGTGGCAGCGAGGCTCCGGGCGGTGGATTCAACTGGGGGATGGCGGCGCCATCACCAACACTGCCGCGTGGCACGCGTATCAACGTCGGCACGGTGGGGAGCATGAAGCAGATCCTGCACGGGCCATCGCACGTCACTGACGGCAGCGAGAACCTCGCGGGCGCGGTGCGCCAGTCGGCCGCCGCACTTGGCGTGCAGAACGTGCGCGGCTTCCGCGACGTTGAGGTGATCTACGCCCCGGCCGCAGCGACCGAAGGGAAGAGCTGGCAGCGTGGGCGCTAACGGCGCCGTGACCCCAACGCAGGGGGGCATCCTCGTGCTCGACTTTGGTAGCCAGTTTGCGCAGCTGATTGCGCGCCGTGTGCGCGAGTTAAACGTGCACTCGGAGTTGATCGCCTTTGATACCCCGCTGAGCGAGATCGTGGCGCGCAAGCCCGCCGGCATCATCTTGAGCGGCAGCCCGAGCTCCGTGTACGACGCTGATGGCCCAAAGCCAGACCCCGCCCTCTGGGAGAGCGGCCTGCCGATCTTGGGCATCTGCTACGGCGTGCAGCTGATGGCGCAGCAGCTCGGCGGTGAGGTTGGCCCTTCAGCGCATCGTGAATATGGTCCCGCCGACATCCGCATCGGCGACCAGTCGAATCTGCTGCTGGCTGGCGTCGCGGGCGATGGTGGGAGCGCCCGCGTCTGGATGAGCCACGGCGACTCCATCACGAAGGCCCCAACTGGCTTCGCGCCGATCGCCGAGACCGACTCCACCCCGTTTGCCGCCCTTGCCGACGTCACGCGGAATCTCTGGGGGATTCAGTTCCACCCCGAGGTGGTGCACACCCCTGGCGGCAAGCGCCTGCTGCGCAACTTCGTCTACGACATTGCGAAGGCGCCGGCCAGCTGGACACCAGGGCGCGTTGCCGAAGATGCCATTGCAGCGATTGCCGCACAGGTGGGCCCAACTGATCGTGTCCTCTGCGCCCTTTCGGGTGGTGTCGACTCCGCCGTCGCCGCAGCGCTCATCCATCGCGCGATCGGCGATCGACTCGTCTGCGTCTACGTCGATCACGGCCTGATGCGCAAGCGCGAGTCGGACCTTCTTCGCGAAGTCTTCGCCAACACCCTGGGCATGACCATCCACATGGTTGATGCGGAGGATCGCTTCCTGAGCGCACTGAGCGGTGTCGAAGACCCAGAGGAGAAGCGCAAGATCATCGGTCGCGAATTCATTCGCGTCTTTGAGGAGGAGTCGACGAAGCTCGGCGACTTCAAGTTCTTGGCGCAGGGCACCCTCTATCCAGATGTGATTGAGTCAACCTCGAAAGAGACGAAGGCTGCGCAGAAGATTAAGACGCACCACAACGTAGGTGGCCTCCCAGATGACTTGAAGTTCAAACTGGTCGAGCCGTTGCGCGCGCTCTTTAAAGACGAAGTGCGCGCGGTCGGTCTTGAGCTCGGCCTCCCCGAGTCCGTTGTTCTGCGACAACCGTTCCCAGGCCCTGGTCTTGCGATCCGCATTCTTGGTGACGTGACGAAGGAGCGACTCGACACGCTTCGCGAGGCGGATTGGATCGTGGTCGATGAGATCAAGAAGGCGGGGCTCTATCGCAGTATCTGGCAGTCATTTGCCGTGCTCACGCCGATGCGCTCAGTTGGCGTGATGGGCGATGGGCGCACCTACGGCAATGTGCTCGCGCTCCGCGCGGTGACAAGTGAAGATGGGATGACCGCGGATTGGGCGCGGCTCCCATACGACTTGATCGAGCGCATCTCGGCGCGCATCGTCAATGAGGTGCCGGGCGTGACGCGTGTCGTGTACGACGTCACATCCAAGCCACCCGCCACGATCGAGTGGGAGTGACTACCAGCCCTGAGCGCCTCCCTTCACCGGGGGCGAGCTACCTGAAGGTGAAACCGATCCTTCTCGAAGGGCGACCCGAGGCCACAGTGCACACTGGGATGAGCACACCAACAACGATGCCCGACGGCTGGTGGATTGGCATGATGTGGGCGGAAGACGAAGCTGGCGTCGTGAGCTGCCGCGAGGTCGCCCCCATCGCCGGCCCCCCGCCAACGCCGCCACTCCAGCGCCTCGGCGAGTTGATGACGAACGGCCTCGGCGACCTCCTCGCCGTTGAGGATGGACGCTCCTGCCTAAAGTTACGCCTCCTGGGCGACCTGGCCGATGTAAACGAGCCGTGGCGCCGCCCCCTCGTGCTCCAAGTGGCGGCCAAGTGGGATCCGATGCGAATCGCTACGATGACAGAGGCGAAGGTTGCCGAGGCGGCACTCGATGCCTTCACCCGTGCGATCGAGGTCGCGCACCGACCCTGACGCACCGCAGCAGGAGGGGGATCGATCATGAGTGATCCGTTTAAGGATTTCCTTGAAGAGCTGGAGCGACGCCGCGGTAACGGCGCCCCGCAGCCCACTGAGGCCTCTGAATCCGAGCCTGACTCCGACGCCCCGACATCGCGCACCCGTGCCCGTCGCCCCGGCGGCTCTGCCCCGAGCGGACAGCGACCAACATTTAAGTTGGGACTGCGCACCCTCTTCCTCCCGATCCTCCTTGTGCTCGTCTTGGTTGGCGGGCCGATCATCGGGCTCCTCACCGATGCGCGCTGGTTCGAATCGCTCGGCGCAGGCGCCCTCTACTGGCAGCGACTGCAGCTGCAGGGCGGACTCTTCGTTGGCGGAACCCTTGCTGCACTAGCGCTCCTCATGGTGAGCCTCCTTGTGGCGGGGCTCATCGCCCGACGCCTTGGCGGCGCTCCGAGCGGCGATTCAGCAGGCTCTGAGGCGCCACGCGAACGAACCTCACTCATGGATGATCGCGGCAACCTACAGCCCGACGGGATCGTTGATGCGCTCCGGGGACTCCTTGGTGCGGATGGCGATGGCGCAGCGCGTAGTGCTGGCGCCACGATCGGTAACGGCGCCCTGCGCATCGGTGCTGTTGTTGTTGCGCTACTCATTGGTGCACAGGTTGCCGCCAACTGGGAGCAGATTGCCCTCTGGCAGAACGCCGTCCCATACGCCGCCGACGGCTCAGCCGTTGATCCAATCTTCGGCCGCGATATCTCGTTCTACCTCTTCAGTCTCCCTGTCTTGCGCCTCGCGCAGGGTCTTGGAATCTTGCTGCTCGGTGGCGCAACGGTGATCGCCGCGCTTCGCTACCTGCCGGCGATCGGCGCTCGCGGCCTCGGCGGTGTTGGCACCCTGCCGCGCCTCCATCTCGCCCTCCTGGTCGGTGGAATCTTGCTGGTCACCGCCTACGGCTATCAGCTCGACAAACTTGAGCTTGTTTTCTCACAGAACGGCGTTGCCACGGGCGTCTCGTACACCGACGCCACGGCGCGTATTCCTGGGCTTGACGCACTGACTGTGATCGCAGCACTCGCCGCCGCCTTCTTGGTCGGCGCCGCCGTGACGCGTTCAACGTGGCCACTCGTGCTGACGGTGACGGTCTGGTTCGGCGCCTCGGCGGTGCTCACGGGACTCTATCCAGAATTTGTGCAGCGCTTCCAGGTCACGCCAAATGAGTACGCGCTCGAGGAGCCGTACATCGCCAACAACATTCGTATGACGAGGTTGGCCTTCGGCCTCGATGGCTGGACCGAACGTCAATACGATGGCTCTGCCGACCTCACCACAGCAGCTATTGCCGAAAACGCGGAGTCATTTGCCGACGCCCGCCTCTGGGACTACCGTCCACTGCAGGCGACGCTCGACCAACTCCAGACCGTGCGCCAGTACTACAACTTCTCGGATGTCGATGTCGACCGCTACATGATCGACGGGAAGCAGCGACTGGTGATGCTCTCAGCACGAGAGCTGAACCCGCAGCGTGCCCTGCAGTCGGCCACCTGGGTGAATCGCCGTATTGCCTTTACCCACGGCATCGGTGTGGCGATGGTCCCCGTCGCCGGTGTGGCGAGCGGCGGACTCCCGCAGCTGATCATTCGCGACATCCCACCAGTCTCCAGTGGTGGCGCCCCAGTGGTGACCGAGCCACGCATCTACTTCGGCGAACTCGATGATGACTGGGTGATCGTCGGCGCCAAGACGGAAGAGTTTGACTACCCGGTCGGCGAAGATCCGACCGGTTCGGGCGCCTCGGGAGACGCGACCACGAAGTGGAGCGGCACCTCTGGGATCTCGCTGAACACCTTCTTCGACCGCCTCCTCTTCGCCGCGCGACTCGGCGACCTGAACCTGTTGATCAGCGACCAGATTACGGCCGAGAGCCAGCTGCTCTGGCGCCGAACCGTGAGCGAGCGCATCTCAGCCCTTGCGCCATTCGTCACATGGGACTCCGACCCGTACCTCGTGATTCGTGAAGATGGCGGGCTGAGCTACGTCGTGGACGGCTACACCACGAGCGACCACTTCCCGAACGCCAATGCGGCGGAGGGGAGCAACATCAACTACGTCCGCAACAGCGTGAAGGCGACGGTTGACCTCTATACGGGCGAGACCGCGCTCTACCTGGCTGATGCCAAGGATCCGATCGCCCTCGCCTGGTCGAAGGTCTTCCCAGGCCTGCTTCGCCCACTCGACACGATGCCGGCCGATCTGCGTGCGCACCTTCGGGTCGGCGCGGGTGGATTCGACATCGCCACACGCATCTACGCGACGTACCACGTGACCGACCCCCAGACCTTCTACCGTCAGGACGACGTGTGGACCGTCCCAGAGTCGGCAGCCGGCTCGCAGTCACTCCCAGGGGAGTCGTACTTCGTTCGTGTGCGGCTGCCAGGTGAGACTGGAACCGAGTTCACCCTGATTCAGCCGCTCGTACCAACGAGCCGGCCGAACATGATCGCCTGGGTTGCGGCGCGCAACGATGGCGACGCCTACGGGCAGGTCGTGGCCTATCGATTCCCGAAGGACACCTCCGTCTTTGGCCCAAGCCAGGTTGGTGCTCGCATCGATGCGGACCCAATCATCTCGGCGCAGACAACGCTCTGGGATCAATCGGGCTCAACCGTCACGCGCGGAAATCTCATCGTGACGCCGATCGGCGGAACGGTCGTCTACCTGCAGCCGGTGTATCTGCAGTCCACGTCGAGCTCGTTCCCAGAGTTCCAGAAGATCGTGGCCGCAACGTCGACCAAAGTCGTATGGGGAGACACGCTCACCGAAGCGCTGAATCTCCTCGTCGGTGGTGGCGTGATCGATCCGGGCGGCGGAACGAATCCGACCGACATTGCGGGACTCGTCTCAAAGGCCTCAACGCTCTTTGCTCAGGCACAGACGGCGCTGAAGTCGGGAGACTTCGCAACGTATGGCGCGCGCATCAGCGAGTTGCAGGCGGTACTTAAAGAGCTCTCGGCACTGACGGAGAGCAGCGCGCCGTAGGGGCGAACGAATGAGCACGGAGTCGCGTCCGGGGTTGCTACAACTCGCCGGGCGTGAAGCCCCAGCGCTCTACGTCATCGGCCTGCTCGCTACCGTCGTTGGCGCGAGTGCCCTCGTCGCGGGGATCGCAGGCGCAGGGGTCGCTCTCGTAATCCTCGCCCTTCTCTTGATTGGCGTTGGCGGAATTGCGCTCTCGGGGGCCTCCGCGCTGCAGCGCCGCGTCGATACTCCCGCTGCGGGTTGGCGCGGCCCAGGTCCGCTGGCGATCTTCTGGACGACGATCCCGTGGGCGCTGCTCGCGCAGCTTCTTGTCGCTGCACTACTCACCGCCCTTGGCGCCGCGACTGCCCTTAGCACGCCACTCGGCACACTCGCCCTTGCGGCAGCATCGAACCTCGCAACGGTTCTGATCATCGGGCTCGTGGTCGTTGGTAGCGGCGCGGTGCGCTGGCGGGATCTCATCCTTGCGACACCCGCCGCATCACCGAAGACGCTGCCACCGCCTGATCGTCGTGGCGGACTGGTCGGCGATCTCTTCTGGGGTGTTGCCCTTGCCCTTCCGATCCTGAGTGCCGCTGGCCTCTTTGCAACGCTGGTCATGAATGGCACGGGCCTCAGCGCCCCAGTCGTGTTGCCGCCAACGATGAACGCCGTGGACCTCGCGGCAAACGTCCTGACCGCTGGACTGATCGCACCGATCGGAGAGGAGCTCCTCTACCGCGGGGTGATCGCACAGGCCTGGGCGCGCCAATCATCCGCACGCCGAGCGATCCTCTTCTCTGCGGTCGTGTTCGCCTTCGCGCACACACTCACTGTTGGTGGCACCTCAGTAGGCGATGCCGCGAGCGTTGCCGTCGTCGCATTTGCGGTGCGGCTTCCACTTGGGATTGCGCTTGGGTGGCTCTGGATTCGCCGACGATCGCTGGTCGCGACGATCGCACTGCACGCCTCGTACAACCTTGCCATCGTCGCCGTCGTCGCCCTTTCGTAGCGCGACCAAACTCATACGCGCCTGATACGCGGCGAGCGAGAGGATGCGCTTGCCTTCGGTAGGGCGGCGGGAAAACGGCGGGCTCGCCGCTCTGCCGGAGGTGCCAATGTTGGCCGCCAGGTCTACGCCGCGGAGGTTCAATGAGTCTCGCCATAGCAGCGGCCGTACCCAGCGATATGAGCCTGGAGCAGCGCGATCGTGATCAGCGCTTCATTAGGGCACTCGACGCGTTGCTCGCGCAGAGCGGCTCAACGCACACCGCGCACGACCTGGTCGAACTCAGTGGAGGGCCAGGCGGGCTCTTGCAGGGGAACCCGATCGAGAGGCTGTTGCGCGCTGGCGTGCCGAACGAGGCCGCTGAACTGGTGGTTCGCACCGTGAACGCCGCGCACGATCTCACCGCCTGGTGGCCCGCAGAGCGAACCCGCGTTCAGGCGCCGGCCGATCTCGCCGCGATCGCTCAGCCGATCTTCGGCAGGTCGGCACAGGAGCAGCTTCACATCGCCATTGTTGATGGTCGCAACGGGCTGCTCGACCTGCGCCACGTCTATACGGGCACAGCAACGGGCACGAGTGTGCGCATCGGTGAGCTCCTGCGTCCAGTCCTTGAGGCGCACGGTGTCGGCTTCGCCGCCGTCCACAACCATCCGAGCGGTGACCCTGAGCCTTCAGACGAAGACCTCCGGCTGACGAGCGAACTCCTCGCCGCCGCTCGGCTGCTCGACATTGAGTTCCTGGACCACCTCGTCATTGGGCATGGCCGCTGGGTGAGCATTCGCTCGAAGCAGCCCGCGATCTGGGGTGGCGAGGCACCATAGGGG
>JAEMRB010000168.1 GCA_016463555.1 Chloroflexota bacterium | reverse complement strand
ACGTCGTACCCTTCGCCTTCGAACACGTGGCCCATGTGTGAGCCGCACTTGGCGCAGCGCACCTCGGTGCGAACGCGTGGGGCGAGTGAGCGGTCTTCGATCAGCTCA
This sequence comes from Chloroflexota bacterium, assembly GCA_016463555.1. Lineage (GTDB taxonomy): Bacteria > Chloroflexota > Limnocylindria > Limnocylindrales > Limnocylindraceae > Limnocylindrus. Next base: position 1,400 of record JAEMRB010000168.1, on the reverse strand, counting down.
ACGGCGTCTGCAGAGGTAGGCGCGTAGAACGACGGCCAACCGCAGCCGGAGTGGAACTTGTTCTCGCTGCGGAAGAGCTCGTTGCCGCATGCCTTGCACTTGTAGACGCCAACGGTTTCGGTGTCGGTGTATTCGCCCACGTTCGGCGCCTCGGTCGCGGCGCGGCGGAGCACCTCAAACGAGAGCTGGTCGAGGCGGGCACGAAGGGCGACCTCATCAATCTCAATCGGATAGGCGCCGCTCACCTTGATCTCGGACCATGCGTCCGATGGGAACGGTACGCCGGTCTGGCTGTGGCAGTCGTATCCCTTCGGGTTCTTCTCGAGGTAGCGCTGGTGGTACTCCTCGGCCTCCCAGAAGGTGATGCCGTCGGCGGAGAGGACCTCGCTCACGATCGGGCCGTTGCCCGCGGCGGTCAGCGCCGCCCCGTAGAGCTTGAACCCGGATTCAATCGCCTCGCGCTGGTTGTCGTTCGTGAAATACACGGCACTGCGGTACTGCGAGCCGATGTCGCCCCCCTGGCGGTTCAGCGAGGTGGGGTCGTGCATCGTCAGGAACTCTTCGAGGAGCCGGCGGTACGAGACCCTCTGGTTGTCGAAGACGACCTTCACCATCTCCGCGTGACCGGTGCTCCCGGTGCACACCTGCTCGTAGGTGGGGGATTCGGCGTGGCCGCCCATGTAGCCGACGGCGGTTTCGGTGACGCCAGGCATCTGCCAGAAGCGGCGGTCCGCGCCCCAGAAGCAGCCGGTGGCGAAGTAGGCAGTCTCAATCATGAGTGAAGTTTAGCGGCGTTCGATTCTCACGTCATCAACCGCCACCTCAACGAGGCTGGCCTGACCAACGTCGCCCGCGCCGATCACCACACGAACCACTTGATTTGCCCAGGCGGTGAGCGAGACGCGAACTTGGGTGTATGCGGCGTAGCGGTAGCGTGAGGCGGCGAGGCGCTGGTGCACCAGCGTGCGGGTGCCATCTTCAGCCTCGACCCAAACGCGGAACCAGTCGGCGGAGGTTGCCGTGGCGCCATACGAGAACGAGGCGTTAAAGACGAGATTGCCCGGGTCTGCGCCAAGCGTGATCTGCGGCGAGCGTGCCGTGGTGATGCCATCGAGGTCGTAGCTATTCGCGTTACGACCAGCCGCTGCGCCCGTGACCATGGCGCGGAAGCCCGAGACGGCATCGTCGAGCTGCATGCTGCGCGTGCCAATCGGCACCCGCGCCGGATTGCCGCGCTCAAAGAGGCCGCTCGTGGCCGTGTCGGTGCCGTCGGGATTTACCACCCATCCTGCTGCACGCTCAAAGTCATCGAAGCGCGGACCGCACTTGCGTACGCCGAGTCCAGCAGGATCAGCCGGGCACTGCGCCTGCTGAATCAACCACAGGATCGCTGGGCGGTT
>JAEMRB010000064.1 GCA_016463555.1 Chloroflexota bacterium | reverse complement strand
TGCAGTTGTCTTTATTGATGAACGGGTCGTGCTTCAGCTCCCAGATGTTGGTGATGGAAACCTTCTCGTCGACGAGCTCGCGCGATCGCGCTGAATCGTCGAGTGGCGGATGCCACCAGGAGAGGACGTCGTTCAGAAGATGTTCGTGAGTCAACGTCAGACCCATGTCTGCGGAGCTGATGGGGCCAAGAACGCTCTCTACCTGCTTCATGTGCGCAGACTAGCGCGCGTCGCGCTCTCCCGCGGGGAGGCGGCGCACGGCGACGATCCCGAGCGCGAGGAGCAGCACCGACCCGAGAAAGATGGGGGTGAGGGCAAGTGCATCACCCGGCCGTGGCGTGCCGATGAGCGCGGCGGCTGATGCGATCAGTGGCCCAACGACGGCACCGGCGTAGAGGGGGAAGAGCGAGAGGCTCAGCGCGGCGGTGCGACGGCGCTCGGTGACCGAGTTGGCCAACCAGGTGAAGACCATCGCCTGCAGCAGCGCCGATGCCGCAGCAAGGAGCGTGTTCGAGAGGGCAAGCCCGAGCGCCGTTGAGACGGCGATCATTGCCCCCGCTGCAAGGGCGGCCGCGGCGAAGCCAACCGCCATGACGCGCGGGATGCCGAGACGGGGCACGAGTCGTGTAGCGAGGAGCGGAGCGACAAGGGCGCCCCCCAGCGCCGAGAGTCCTGTCAGTAGGCCAACGGCACCCGCCACGCCAGGGGCGGCGAGCGGTTCGGCTATCCCCGTAATCGAGGGGCCGATCACCACCTCGGCGATCCGTAGCGGGAAGACAGGGCGGAGCATGCGCTCCCCGGCGATAGCCAGGCCAAGCACCAGATACCCCGCACGAATCCTGCGGTCGGCGAAGACCTCGCGGAGGCCACGGCGGGCCACCTCGAGCACGCCCCCGGTCGGCGGGTAGTGCGGTCGTACGTCGGGGATTGCCACGATGTTGGCCACGATCAGTGCGGCGTTGAGCAGCGCCGCGACCATGATCGGTGCGGCGAGTGAGAGGCCCAGTCCGTCAATCATTGCACCGGCAAGGAGTGGTCCGAGCGCAAAGCCCATCGGCGCCGCCGCGCTAAAGAGGGCGATCGATCTAGTACGCGCGTGCTCTGGCGAGACTTCGCGAATCGTCGCCAGCATGACTCCGGTGTTGCCGAGCCAGAAACCGAGCGCGAGCGTTGCGCCGATCAGCTGCCACGCCTCTTGCGCGAAGGCGAAGGCAATGAGCGCGACCAGAGCAATCAAGCCACTGCGCACGATAACGAGTCGACGCGATCGCAACTCGGCGATGGCCAGCCAGATCGGCACCTGTGGTGCGCCAACGATGAAAATGCCCGCGGTAGTTGCACCAGCGACCGATGCGATGGAGGCGAGTGGTACGCCCGCACGCTCTAGAGCAAGCGGAAGGTAGGCATAGATCATGGCCACGCCAAAGATCTCGGCAAACTGCACGAGCACGTAGATGGTGACGATCCGCTGCCACGGAATCGTGCTGGTTCGGCTCAGAGATCGCCAGCCTTGGCACGACTGCGCACGTCAGCTGCTCGAACCAGGATCTCTTTGCGGACACCCGCTGGCCGCGCAGACCAGGAGCGAACTTGTGTTGCCATGCGTGGATTCTTTGCGAACCTTGCCGAGTGACGATCGATGAACTCCCAATACATGGTGGTAAACGGACAGGCCGTTTCGCCCACCGATTCGGTTGGGTTGTAGAAACACGATTTGCAGTCATCGCCCATGCGCGAGATATATGCGCCGCCACAGATGTACGGCTTACTCGTGATGCGACCCAGATCCGCAAACTGACTCATGGCCACGACGTTTGGCGTAACGACCCACGGCAGCGCATCAACAAATGCCTCTAGGAACCAAGCGTCAACCTGCTGCGGTTGCACGCCGAAGAGGAGTGCAAAGTTGCCGAGCACCATGAGGCGCTCAATGTGGTGAACGTGACCCGTTCGCTGCAGCGTTTTGACGATGCGCGACATGCAGGCCATCTTTGTCTCTCCCGACCAGTAGAGCTCAGGCAGCTCCTCGTGGGCGTTCAGGCCGTTGTCGGTCTGCCACTCTCGCCAGTACTCGCGATATGCGTGGCGCATGAATTCGCGCCATCCGAGGATCTGGCGGATGAACCCTTCAATGCTCGAGAGCGGGATTTCGCTCGATCGGGCGGCATACGTTTGTAGTGCGCGCTCGCAGACTTCGGCAGGTGTGATCAGGCCGAGGTTGAGCGCCGGCGATAAGAGTGAGTGAAAGAGATGCTCATGCTCTTTCGACATGGCATCTTCGTATGGGCCAAAGTTGGCCAATCGATCGTCACAAAATGCGTTGAGTGCAGCGAGTGCCTCACGCCGGGTTGTCGGCCAGATCAGTGTGGTTGACTCGCCAAAGAGCGTTGAGGACTCCTTAAGTACTTCGTCGATCACCGACTGTACGAGTGGCGTGACTGCTGCATACGGTGGTGTCGGCACGTCGGTTCCAGGGGCGAGGCGCTTCCGATTCTCCTTGTCAAGGTTCCATGTGCCGCCAATCGGTTCGCTCTTCCCCGCGCTCTCTTCCATCAGCCAGCCGCGCGCACTGCGCACGCGTCGATACCAGTACTCCATGCGGAGCTCTTTTCGACCCGACTTGAACGCCTCCCATTCGGCCACGGTGGTGAGCCAGAGCTGATTTTCGACGACCTCCACGGGCGTACTGCTCGCAGCGGACCATGCCTGAATCGCCTCGAGGTCCTGAGGCTGCGCAGGGTCCATCAGGGTGATGCCGGTCGGCCGATACCGCTCGTGGGCTGCGGCAAGTGCTTCGCCCAGCGTGGGTGCTTGAATGACCTCGATTGGAGCCCCCCGCCCCTGAAGCTCTGCCGCGAATCCGCGAAGCGCTGCGATCTGCAGCACCACCGCCTGCACGTGCCGTGCCTCATGCCGCACGCCCGTGATCTCCATGATGAGAATTGGGTCGGCGAACTTGGCGCTGCCATCAAGGCGCGTGCGAAGCGGGCCAACCTGGTCGGTGAGCTGATCTCCTAGAACAACGAGGTGGTTCACCTTACGATCGTCGGCGGCGACAGGCGTCGCTGCAGTACTTCACCTCGTCCCAGACACGCTCCCAGCGCTTGCGCCACTGGAACGGTCGGCCGCACACCGCACAGATCTTCTCAGGACGCTCGCTCGGTGGTCGATGTGGCTGTCGTGTCTCTCGTCGTGCGCCGCCCATGACTAGCGCCTGCTCTCTGGCTTCAGTGCCGCGCTGTAGGCCGCAAGCGTTCGTTGGCGCGCCTCGGCGTGATCAACGATCGGTTCTGGATACTGCTCGCCGAGTGTGATCCCGGCCTCTGCAAGCGCCATCGGGTGCGCCCACGGCGCATGGATCGCAGGAGTTTGCAGGGCGGCAAGCTCTGGCACCCAGCGGCGCACATATTCACCATCGGGATCAAAGTTGCCCGCCTGCGTCACCGGATTGAAGATGCGGAAGTACGGCTGAGCGTCAGTGCCACTCCCCGCGCACCACTGCCAGCCACCATTGTTGGCGGCAATATCGCCGTCGACAAGATGTCGTAAGAAGTGCGCCTCACCCTCACGCCAATCAATCAGCAGGTCTTTTGTTAGGAATGATGCGGTGATCATGCGCGCGCGGTTGTGCATGAAGCCGGTTGCTGCAAGTTGGCGCATCCCTGCATCAACAACGGGGTAGCCGGTCTTGCCGCTCTTCCACGCTTCGAGCAGGCGCTTATCGCTGCTCCACTTGATTGCGTCGTAGCTTGGACGCCACGCGCTGCTCGCGGCATGCGGCGCGTGCCAGAGCACCTGTGTATAGAAGTCACGCCAGGCGATCTGGCTCACCCAGACTCGCTCGCCTGACCGTTCACCCTCTTGCACTGGCGGTAGTGGAAGCTGTCGCGCAACAAGTTCGCGCGCGGAGAGGAGCCCAATATGCAGCGCCGCCGAGAGGCGGCTAGTTCCAGCGTTGTCGGCCAACGTGTTGCGCCGATCTGCATACTTATTAATTGATTTGCGCCACGTATCGGCGTATTTGCGCGCAGCGCGCTCACCTGGCACAGGGAGTTGATCAATCTGCGCGGTTGGCACCGCATGCGCATCAAGGAGCGTCCGATCAACGGTGGAAGTTGGAGTTGGTGTTGGTAGTGGTGGCAGCTTTTTTGGTGCTGGGAGTGGCGCGCTGGCATCGACTTGCTCAAGCCATCGGCGGAAGTACGGCGTGTAGACGCCGTACGGTGTGCCGCCACCGGTCAGCAACTCCTCTGGCTCCACCACGACAAGTCCGCGCTTTGCATGCAGTTGCACACCGAGCGGCGCGAGCAGATCCGCAACGGCGTGATCGCGCTCTCGCGCGAACGGGGTGTGGTCGCGCGTCATGAAGAGATCAATGTCACCGGTGCCACCTGCGGCGCGCAGTTCGCTGATGAGTGGTGGAAGTGCGGAAGCGGCGGGACCCTGCAACTCAATGAGATCCGAGCCGAGTGCGCGCAGGCTGGCGGCGAGCTCCGTGACGCTCTCGCGGAGGAACCAGGTGCGGTTGGCACTGGCGCGGGGGCCAGCAATGAGGCCGGGCTCCCAGACGAAGATCGGCAGCAGGGGTGCGCCGCGATCCTTGGCCGCCGCCACTGCCGCAACCAGGGCGGGGTGGTCGGCGAGGCGAAGGTCTCGGCGGAACCAAAGGATCACTGGGGGGTGTGGCATCGTCGGTAGATCATCGCACCTTGCCCGCGCCGCGGTGCTCCCTCTCGGGGCGGTGAGGGGGTACGATCCCCCCGCCGTGCGTTGCCCGGCAGCATCTAAGCAACCGAGAGCGGGGGGCTATGCCTGCGAGCGTGATCGTCGGACTCCAGTGGGGCGACGAGGGGAAGGGGAAGACCACCGACTTCCTCGCCGAGCAGGTATCAACGGTCGTTCGCTATCAGGGTGGCGATAACGCCGGCCACACGATCGTCATTGGCGGCGACACCTTCAAGCTGCACCTGGTCCCCTCGGGCGTCCTCTATGGACACATCACCCCAATCATCGGGCCAGGGGTGGTCGTCAACCCCGCCACGCTGATTCGAGAGTTTGATGAGCTCATCAGCCGCGGCATCGACATCTCGAAGGTGCGCGTCAGCCACGCAGCGCACCTGATCCTGCCGTATCACGTGGCACTCGACAAAGCCCGCGAGACCGCGCTCGCTGGAGACAAGGTGGGTACCACCCAGCGCGGCATCGGCCCCGCATACGAGGACCGCGCCGCCCGCCTCGGCCTTCGCGTTGAGGATCTCTTGGATCCAGCCTCAGCCGCGACGCGCCTCTCACGCGTGCTCCCTGAGAAGCGTGCACTCCTCGCTGCGCTTGGTGCCACCGACTATGCCGAGGCGGTTGATGCCGAGGCGATTGCCGCGCTCATTGCAACCTGGGGCGAGCGCCTTCGGCCACACATCGCCGACACGAACGACTTGGTGCAGCGTGCCTACGCCCGTAAGGAGCACCTCCTCTTTGAGGGCGCCCAGGGGGCGATGCTCGACCTTGATCACGGCTCGTATCCATTCGTCACCTCCTCACACCCAATCGCGGGTGGCGCCACCACTGGCGGCGGCATCGCTCCGCTCCAGATTGATGAGGTGATGGGCGTCATGAAGGCGTACGCCACGCGTGTTGGGTCGGGCCCATTCGTCACCGAGCTCACCGATGCGATTGGCGAGCGCATCGCCGTCACCGGACATGAGGTTGGCACGACAACCGGTCGCCGTCGCCGTGTCGGCTGGAACGATGCCGTTCCACTCCGCTACGCCGTTGAGTTGAATGGCGTCTCAAGCATCATGTTGAACAAGCTCGACGTGCTCTCGGGGATTCCTGAGATTCTGCTCTGCGTTGCATATGAGATTGATGGCAAGCGCGTTGAGCGCTGGCCAACATCAAGTGCTGAACTTGCACGCGCAAAGCCGATCTACGAAACGTTCCCCGGGTGGCAGGAGGAGATCACCAGCGTTCGCGCAATGGCCGACCT
>JAEMRB010000063.1 GCA_016463555.1 Chloroflexota bacterium | reverse complement strand
GGCGGGATCAAAACACCAAGCCCCGACAAGAGCGTCGTTGCCGCACTCGTCATACCGAAGATCAGTGCCGCTCCAAACGCGTAGATGGGATTCCACGCACCGAAGATCACCGCGGCAAGAGCAATGAAGCCCTGGCCGGCGCTGGTGTTGATTCCAAAACCACCAGTTCCGCTGAGTGAGATGTAGCTGCCAGCGAAGCCTGCAAGCAAACCAGCGACCAGCATTGCGCGGTAGCGCAACTTAACGACGTCAATCCCGACTGTCCCCGCAGCGTTCGGCTGCTCGCCTGCCGCTCGCAGACGCAGACCCCAGCGGGTGCGGTAGATCATGTAGGTGAAGAAGAGCACGAAGCCCACTGCGATGTAAAAGTAGGGGCTCAGCGAGAAGAGGATCGGCCCGAGAATGGGGATGTCTGAGAGGAACGGGATCTGAATCGGCGTGATGCCGATCGGCCGGTTGAATTCACTGTACGGCTGAAGGATTCGCAGGTACGCAAAGGTGGTCACGCCAAGCGCGCCGATGTTGATGACTGTGCCAGCAATGATCTGATCAACCCTGTAGCGAATGCAGAGCCAGGCGAAGAAGAGGCTGACCAACGCACCAAAGATCGCGCCCGCAATAGGCCCTGCGATGGCGATGCCCGTGATGCTCGAGGCGATCGAGCCAATCATGGCGCCGAAGAGGAGTTTCCCCTCAACGGAAATGTTGAGGATCCCGCTGCGCTCCGAAACGATTCCGGCAAGCGCGCCAATTCCAACAGGGACGGTGTACAGCAACGTGCTGGTGAAGAAGACGGTCAGATTCGCGGTTGTGCCGTCGAGGAGGCGGGCCAGGAGGGCAAACACCAAGACGGGCGAGACGAGACCGATTGCAAGGCGCCACCTGAACGAGGCGCCACGCACAAGCTGCAACGCAGCCATCGCACCAAAACCGGCCGTGACGGCAGCCCAAAGGAGTACCACCGGCACTGAGAAGGCAAGATCTGTGCCGCCGACCTTGTCCACCCAGAATGCGAAATTCCCCTCGACTCCCGCTGAGCCAGCTGTAATGGCAAGGGAGAGGAGTGTGAAGAGTGCGAAGAGCCCCGCACGGACGCGTGAGGCGATGAGCTGCTGCTGTGCATCAGCGCCGTCCCCCACAGAGACTGATCGCTTTGCTGGGGCAGACGTGGTGGTCTTCGCGCGCGCCGCTGCAACCGGCTTTCTCTTGTTCACGCTGCCTCCCTGCGTACTCATTTGCCCACCGAACGTGGTCGTCGACGGAACGGGTTCTTCAAGATGCCGAGCGTCAACTCAGGGGCTGCGATGAAGGCGATAACGAGCGCCTGAATGAAGAGGAGCATCTCAATTGGGATGCTTGTCTCCACCTGCATCAGGCTACCGCCGTGCTGCAGAAGGCCGAAGACGAGGGCGGTCGCAACTACGCCGCTCGGCCGCGTACCACCACCGAGGGCAACGGCGATCGCAGTGAAGCCAACGCTTCCACCGATACCAGGCGAGAGCTGCTTGATCGCGCCGACGGCCACAAGTGCACCACCGAGACCAGAGATTGCCCCTGAGATCAGCATTGCGGTGATGATCGAGGTGCCTGCGCCAATGCCCGCATACTTTGCGGCAGCAAGATTCAAGCCGGCCGCGCGAAGCTCAAATCCACGAGTGGACCGGAAGAGGAACCAGCTGACCGCAACGGCGGTTAGGAGCGCAATGATAATGCTGATGTCCAGCCGCAGAGCTGCGATCGGCAAGATTCCGGGGAGGTCCACGAACTGGCTGAGCTCCTTCGATACCGGCTGATTGCGTGGTGGCTTCTGGATAAATTCGAAGTTTGATACGAGGAAGAAGACGAACTGCCCAGCGATGAAGTTGAGCATGATAGTCGTGATCACCTCACTCGCGCCGACGCGAGCCTTCAGATAACCAGGAATGAACGCCCAGGCTGCTCCCCCAATGACTCCAAAGATCATCACGAGGAGGATCGCAATAGGCGCCGGTGTAACGCCCGCACCAAACAGAAGGGCGGCGATGGTGCCGCCAACGGCACCCATGGTGTACTGACCAGCACCACCGATATTGAATATGCCGGTTCGGAACGCGACGGAGACGCCAAGCCCAACGAAGATCAGCGGCACGGAGGCAACGACGCTTTCGACGATCGGGCGCAGTGCGCGCGCCCAGAGCTTGGTGTCACCATCAGAGGCGAGTGCCTTGCCGATATTCTCTGGATCGCCGAACGCTCCGCGGAAGAGGGCGCTGTAGGCGGTTGCTGCTCGGCCAACGCCGAGGCTCAGCGCTCCAATCGGATCAGAGAGCAGTCCGCCGAGCACTTCGATGTCGGTGAAGATGATGAAGAGTGCGCCAACGAGCAGCGCTACTGAGATCGAAAGTGCTGGAATGCGAATCTTTGAACCGAACTTCTTTAAGCCGTTCACTTGGTGATACCTCCCATGAGGAGGCCGACCCGCTCACGCGTCGCCTCCTTGGCATCCAGAATGCCCACAATGCGGCCCTCGTACATCACGGCGACGCGATCGCCAAGCGCCAACACTTCATCAAGCTCTGTGCTCACAATCAACACGGCTGCGCCAGCATCGCGCTGCTCCACAATGCGCCGATGGATGTATTCAATGGATCCAACATCCAGACCACGGGTCGGCTGTGCCGCAATCACCAAACGCACATTGCGGCTGAACTCGCGCGCAACGATCACCTTCTGCTGATTTCCGCCGGAGAGCGAAGCAATGTCTGTGCTAATTGATGGGGTGCGAATGTCAAAGTCCTTGACCGCCTGCTCCGTTGCCGCAGCGATCGCCTTGCGGTTCAGCAGGCCGTTCTTGTTGAACTGCGGGAGGTGGTACGTGTTCAAGATGTAGTTTTCTGCAATGGTCATGCCCTTGACCATGCCGTCGCGATTGCGATCTTCAGGAATATGTGCAACCCCTGCCATCGCGATCTCACGTGGCGAACCTGCATGCAGTGGCTTCTTCTCAAGGACAACGGTGCCTGAGTCAACGAGGCGTAAGCCGGTCAAGGCCTCAACGAGCTCTGTTTGGCCATTCCCTTGCACTCCCGCAACGGCAAGGATCTCGCCGCTCCGAACATCAAAGGTCGCGCTGTTCACGGCGAGGCCGCCCGCGTCGTTGAGCACGTTCAGGCCCTTCACCTGCAGGATAGGTTCGGCGACCTTTGACTTCGAACGGCTGACGGTGAGCTGCACCTCGCGCCCGACCATCATCTCCGCGAGTTTGGCGGCGGTCGCCTTCTTTGGAATGGTCTCCCCTGCCACAGCGCCGCGGCGCAGCACGGTGATCTTGTCGGCAACGGCAATCACCTCGTTCAGCTTGTGGGTGATGAAGATGACCGAGGTGCCCCCCCTCGCGAGACCGCGAATAATCTCGAAGAGCTCCTCAGTCTCCTGCGGAGTGAGCACGGCCGATGGCTCATCGAGGACGAGGATGTCGCTCTTGCGATAGAGCGCCTTCAGAATCTCAACGCGCTGGCGAACACCAACGGGGAGCGACTCAATCTTTGCGTCTGGGTCAACGTGGAGCCCGTGCCTCTTTGAGAGCTCAGCGACCTGCGCGCGTGCAGTGGCTCGATCAAAGCTGCCGAGAGGGCCCTTAGTTGGCTCGTTGCCGAGCACGACGGATTCAGTGACGTCGAATACGGGTACGAGCATGAAGTGCTGGTGCACCATGCCGATGCCAGCATCAATGGCCTGGGCAGGATCGCGGAAGATGCGCTCCTTGCCATCAATAAGAATCTTGCCGGAGTCGGGCTTGTAGAGACCCGAGAGGATGTTCATGAGGGTGGTCTTCCCTGCACCATTCTCACCGAGAAGGCCGAGGACCTGACCCTTATCAACGGAGATAGAGATTCGGTCGTTCGCCAGAACGCCAGGGAACTGCTTCGTAATCTTCTGCAGTTCAAGCCTCATGCGACGCGTACCCTCCCTACTCTGTCACTGCTTTGCTGGAGATACTCTTCCGCCCGGATGCCGAAGCACCCGGGCGGAGAGCGACTACTTCATCGCCGAAGCGATGGAGAAGTACTTACTTCTTTGCCCACTCAAGGACATTTACCGAGCCGTCAATGATCGCGGCCTTAAGGGCCTCGACCTCTGCCTTGAGCTCAGCGGTTACGAGCGTGCCGAAGGTGGCTGTCCAAGCCGACTCGGTGCGATCGAGCGTGGCGATCTGAACGCCACCGTTCTCGAGCGTACCGATGTAGTTGGTGCCGCCCATGTTGCCTTCGTAGGCGGAGTTCACTGCCGTGATCACTGCAGCACCGATATTCTTCTGTGCTGAGGTCAGGAGCGTTCCACAATACTCAGGAAGGCTGACGCACTGGTCGAGGTCCACACCGACCGAGTACTTGCCCGCATCCATCATTGCCTGATAGGTGCCGTTGCCCGTGGTGCCCGCAACTGCGTGCACAACGTCGGCGCTCTGGCCCATGAAGGCCTCTGCGGTCGTCTTGCCAAAGACCACGTCGTTGAACGGCGCGGTGCTTGGGTTGAACGTACCGGTAGCTGCGACTGGATCCCAGCCCAAGACATCAATTGCAACGCCCTTCTCTGAGGCGTAGTACTTGGCGCCGGCGACCCAGCCATCCATGAACTTGGTTACGCCTGGGTACGGTGCTCCACCGTAGGTGGCGATGACCTTGGTCGTCGAAATGCCCGCTGCCAAGTAGGCGGCGAGCATCGAAGCCTCGTCGATCTGGAAGTCGATACCGGTGAAGTTCGCCGGAATCGTGCCATCCTCAAGTGCCCAGGTTGCGTCTACCCAGCCGAATGCAATGTCTGCATTGGCTGCGTCGAGGGCGGCTCCCTGCAGGGCGGTGCCCTGGTTGTAGCCGACGGCGATCACGCTATTGCAGCCTTCGTCGATCAACTGCTGAATGTTCGGCGCGTACGACGCATCATCAACAGCGGTCGTGTAAGCCGTCTGGAACCCTTCAGCCTTGAGTGCCTCGAGGCCCTCGTAGGCTGACTGGTTGAAGTTCTTGTCGGCAGGTCCGCCCGTGTCCAACGAGAGGCATGCCTTGTAATCAGACTTCCCGGCCTCGACGGAAGCTGACGGCGAAGCCGTCGAGCCACCGCACGCTGCGGCGAGAAGAGCGAGAACGGTGAGGAGCGCGAACATTCGCGTCTTCATATGTATGTAGCCCTCCGCTATTTCCTTTTGCTCAGACGCCCACGGCGACGAGCGGGTCAGCCATTCGCTGACCGTGGCGGCATTGTGCCTCATAACGGCGGGCTATGCGCACGCATTGCAATTGGGTAGCGGGAGAAGGTTGCGGCTCTGTTACATACCCCGTTGCGATAGCCACGTCTCCAGGGCGTTCCTGAGACGAGTTTTGGTTCCCTGCTCGGCGAAGGCGAAGTCGTAGCCGGCTCGCGCCAGGGCGATCAGGTCTGCAACGGGGAGCCCCAGCCGACGATGCACATGGAGGTACTCCTCGGAGAGGGTGACGTCGCTCACCACCAGGTCGTCGGTATTGAGGGTGATTGGCACGCCCCGGCGGCGCAGCTCGGCAATCGGGAAATCTCCGTAGCCAGGAACAATGGCGGCCTGCGTGTTGCTCGTGGGGCAGAGGTCGAGAGAGACGTTGCGCGCGGCGAGCTCGGCGCAGAGCGATGGGTCATCAACGGCGACGCCGCCATGGGCGATGCGCGCCGGCTGCACCTCTAGGGCGCGACGCACCTGCGCCGCGCCGCCCCACTCCCCCGCATGGAGGGTGATCGCGAGTCCGCCGCCGCGCGCGATGTCGAATGACTCTTTGAATGTGAGTGGATCGGGGAAGGCCGCCTCGCGGCCAGCAAGATCGAACCCCACGACGCCGATGTCTTGAGCGGCGACTGCGGCGGTTGCGAGGTTGCGATTCTCTTCCAGCGAGTGCGAGCGAAGGGCGGTGACGATCAAGCGCACCTCGATGCCAGTCTGTTCTGCTGCGCGCCGCGCCCCGGCCGCAACGGCGGCGATCACCTG
>JAEMRB010000167.1 GCA_016463555.1 Chloroflexota bacterium | reverse complement strand
ACGGAGCGGCTGCGTGCCACAGCGGCGGCCCTACGCAGCGATGCCACCGTAGGGGCGGGCGCCCTCACGTCAGCAGAGACCCGACTCACGCAGGGGCGTGACGCCGAGGTCAGCACACGTGCAGCGCTCCGGGCCGCTGAATCGGCACGCGCCGAGGCCGAGCGCCGACGTGACGCGGTCCGTCGGAGCACGTCGGAACGCGCGGAGCGCATCGGCAGGCTCGATGCCGCCGTCACCGCCGCCCAGGCGCGACTGAATGAGATCGCCCTTACCCCTGAACAGGCGATTGCCACCGACGCCACGACGCAGTGGCGAGCCCGCGTGGGAGAGCTGACCGCCCGCCGTGCCGATCTCGCCACCGCTGTTGAGACAGATCGAGCCGCCCTGCGCACCTGGGAGCTGGCGCGCGCACGTGGCGATGCCACCGTTGCCGGCGCATCCGCTCGGATCACTCGAGCCGCAGAGGAGCGCGGCGCACTTGAGACGCGCGTCGCGAATCTTCGCGCCCAGCTCGCCGAACAGTCTGGTCTCGCCACAGCAGCCCGAGCCGCCGCAACGCAGCGTGAAGAGAGCGTGCAGGCGAAGGCGGCCCTACAGGTTGAGATTGAGAGCGAGATCGCCACAGATGAAGAGGCGAAGCGCGGCCTCCGCACCCGTGAGCAGCATCTCGATGAGGCGCTGCGCCCGCTCGAACGCGATGCACAGGCGGTTGAGTTTGAGCGCGAGCGATTCATTGAAGAGTTGAGTGGGGACCTTGCCGCCTTCGGTCGCCGCCTCTCTGAAGACGCTCGCTTGGCCGCAGGAATCCCGGTTGCACTGCGCACCGTCGCTCCCGCCGATGACGCCGAGGTCCTCGCTGAAGGGGACACCGCTGCACGTGAGTCGCTCGCACGCCAGCAGGCGGCAGCCCTTGCCCTCTACTGGGAGGGTCGGCACTCTTCGGCAACTGCCACACCGCTCGTTGCGCCTGACCCTGAGGAGTTGCGCGCCCTGGAGCGCCTGCGGCGCAAGATCGGGCCACTTGAGGCTGGTGGCGCCAGCATTGTGATGGAGCACCAAGAGCTTCGCGCTCGACTCGAATCACTCGAGGTCCAGACGCGCGATCTTGACGGTGCGATCGAGAAGGCCGCAACGCTGATGAGGGAGCTTGATCTGCTCGTTGAGTCAACCTTTGCGGAGCAGTTCACCGCACTGCAGACCACGTTTGCCTCGAACTTCCAGCTCCTCTTCGGCGGCGGAGATGCGCAGCTGCGCCTTGCCGATGATGGCGAGTCACGCCGACCCGGAGTTGAAATCGATGCACGCCCACCACTCAAGCGTCGACAGCAGCTCTCCCTCCTCTCGGGCGGCGAGCGCGCGCTTACCGGCGTGGCGCTCCTCCTCGGCATGCTGGCGGTGCGACCACTCCCATTCGTGGTCCTCGACGAGGTTGATGCCGCGCTCGACGAGGCGAATGTGACGCGCTTTGGCGATGCGATTCGCGAGCTGAGTGAGCGCACCCAGGTCGTGGTGATTACGCATAACCGC
>JAEMRB010000003.1:18812-24089 GCA_016463555.1 Chloroflexota bacterium | reverse complement strand
CAGCGCGGCCTGCTGAAGGGCTTCCTCTCGGGTGGCGCTCGGCCAAGCAACCCCCTGATTCGCGAACAGCTTGAGCTGCAGTTCTCGAATGTGGGCCGCGAGCCGCTCGACAAGGAGCTCCGCGAGCGGAATCCAGCGGCGGCAGACGCCGTTGCCACTGCGAGTGCTCGGCGCCTGATTCGAACGCTGGAGATCGTGCGCCTCGGCGGCGACCCGCTCGCCGAAGAGGAGAACCCGTGGGCTGCACCGACGGCGTACGTGCAGATTGATGACACCGATTTTGAGCGACACCGCGCCGCCATTACAGCGCGTGTCCGGGCGCAGTTTGATGGTGGCCTCGTACAGGAGACCGAGCAGCTTGCGGCGCGCCTCCCAGCCGAAACCCCAGCACTCTCTGGGATCGGCTATCGCGAGGCGCTGGCATATCGCGACCAGACGATGGATCGGGAGCGCGCCATCGGCACAGCGGCGACCCGAACCTGGGCATATGCCCGCCGACAGCGCACCTGGTACCGCGGTGAGGAGCTGATCGAGACGATCCCAACGGACGGACGCCCAGCAGCAGAGATTGCACAGAGCCTCCTACCGCACGCGCTGCGGATCGCGGTACGCTAGAGGGACAGTGACGAAACGAAGCGCGCCGATTGACCTGACGCCCGCACCAGAGCGTGCCTTTCTCATTGCAGTGGACACCGGTAGTGATGCTGGATGGCCGGCCGAAGATAGCCTTCAAGAGTTAGCGAGCCTGGCTCGAACTGCAGGCGCTGAGGTGGTCGGCGCCGAATGGCAGCAGCGACGACACCCCGACCCCGACACCTATATTGGCGCTGGCAAGGCGAACGAGCTGCTCGCCGCCAAGGTCGAGACGGGCTTCACCGTGCTGATCGCCGATGACGAGCTCTCGCCAACACAGCAGCGTGGCCTCGAGGAGGTGCTCGGCGTGAAGGTGATTGACCGCAGCCGACTGATCCTTGACATCTTTGCCCTCCACGCCAGAACGCGCGAAGGTCGCCTACAAGTAGAGCTCGCACAGCTCGAATACCAGTTACCCCGCCTGACAAAGCTCTGGACGCACCTTTCGCGTACGGGCGGCGGCATCGGCACGCGTGGCCCCGGCGAGTCGCAGCTCGAGACCGACCGCCGCCTGATTCGCGATCGCATCTCTGTAATGAAGGCCCGCGTCGACCAGGTGCGCCGAAGCCGCGAGACGGGCGCGAAGAGCCGCACGACACGCGGTGAGCCGACCGTTGCCATCGTTGGCTACACGAACGCAGGCAAGTCGACGCTCCTCAATAGCCTGGTCGGGAGCAGTGTGGTGCTCGCGGAAGATCGGCTCTTTGCCACCCTCGATCCCACCAGCCGCAGGGTCCGTCTCCCTGGCGGCCTCCACGCCATCGTCACGGACACCGTGGGGTTCATCCATAAACTGCCGCACCAGCTCGTCGACGCATTCCGCGCCACCCTCGAAGAGGTCTCCCGTGCAGATCTACTACTCGAAGTTGTCGACGCCTCAGACCATCACGCCCTGGAGCACCGCGCCACGGTGCAGGCTGTCCTCGACGAACTCGGCGCCGCTGAGAAGCCCCGCATCATTGCCGCCAACAAGATCGACGCGGCGCAGATGCACGCGCGTGAGATTGACCCCGCGGCACTTGGCGTTTCAGCGGCGACGGGGCTCGGCCTCGGTCCGCTCCGCAGCGCCCTCGAAGAGGCGCTACAGCGCCAAGGGACCCCTGTCGACCTCCGCCTCCCATACACGGCGGTGGGGGAGGTTGAGGCAATTCGCGCCCGGGGCGGCATCCAGGTGGCCTACGACGAAGATGCCCTCCATGTCACAGGTTTTGCCACCGCCGAGCTGGCCAGCGAACTGAAGCGGCTGAAGCGCAACTCGACCGCGAAGCTGCTCTAAGCCAGCAGCCAGCCCGGCGCAGACCGTAGCGGGGTAGTTACAGGAAGCGGCTCCGTGCTTGGCGCTCTCCCTATCTTGGTTCCGATAATGATAGTTATGTGACGAAGCAGGCTGGGCGCCGAGCACGGAACCTCGCTATCCTCCACCCATGCGGATTGAGTTCATCGCCCAGGCCGGAGTCAAGATCCACACCGCGCACGGCTCAATCCTGTGCGACCCCTGGTTCAATCCTGCGTATTACGCCGGCTGGTTCCCGTACCCCCGAAACGACAAGCTCGACCACGCCGCCCTCGGGGCCACCGATTACCTCTATATCAGCCACCTTCATCGGGATCATTTCGACCCTGAGTGGCTGAAGGCCTACTGCAACAAGGATGCTGTGGTCATCCTCCCCGCCTACCCGCTCCCAGAGCTCAAAGAGGCTCTACAGGGGCTTGGATTCCATCAGTTCATCGAGACTGCGTCGGGCGTCCCTGTGCAGCACGGCGGTCTGAGCATCGTCGTAGAGGCCCTGACGGCCCCGACAGACGGCCCAATCGGTGATTCCGCGCTGCTGATCGACGACGGTGTAGAGCGCCTCCTGAACCTCAATGACAGCCGCCCCACAGACCCCGACCGCCTCCTCGTGCAGGGAGCGATCGACATCTGCCTGCTGCAGTTCAGCGGTGCAATCTGGTACCCAATGGTCTACGACATGCCGGCGAAGGCGGCTGAGGCCCTCGCGAAGAAGAAACGTGCCGCGCAGTTCACCCGAGCCGCCCGCTACGTGGAGATCATCTCGCCCCGTGTCGTGATCCCCTCTGCGGGACCCCCCTGCTTCCTCGATGACGAGCTCTTCCGCTGGAACGACGTGCACGACGCTGAGGATTCGATCTTCCCCGACCAGCGCTTCATGGTTGAACGCCTGCAGGCTGAGGGTCAGGCGGCAGTTCTCATGCTCCCAGGGAGCGTCGGCCAATTCAACACTGATGGCGTCTTCGACGTGCAGCACCTGCAGGGCGATCTGTCTGTGCAAGATGTCTTTGCAGATAAAGAGGTGTATTTGCGCAGATACGCAGCCGACATGGCCCCTGTCATTGCAGCCGAGAAGGCCTCGTGGGTCGGACCCCGGAGCAACCTGGTACCTGAGCTAAAGGCCTGGCTCGAGCCACTCATGGCACTCGGCCCGCGTGTCTGCGATGGAATCGGTACCGCGATCAAGATCCAGACGGACGACGAGGCGATCATCCTCGACTTCCCGGAGCGGTCGGTCGTTGCCGACGATGGTCGAGAGGTGGACTTCCGGTTCACGATCCCCCGCTACCTCTTGGACCACCTGGTGCGCACACGCACGGATGACTGGGTCAACAGCCTCTTCCTCTCGCTGCGCTTCTCAGCGTGGCGTAAAGGTGCCTATAACGACTACGTCTACACCTGGTTCAAGTGCCTCTCCACGGCACGGATCCAGTACGCGGAAGGCTTCTATGCCGAGAATGGCCCAACCGAAGGGACGTTCGATCTGACCGGCTGGCAGATCCAGCGCCGCTGCCCGCACATGAAGGCCGACCTCACACGCTTTGGAACGACAGACGGCGAGACGCTGACCTGCAGCATCCATGGGTGGCAGTGGGATCTGGCAACGGGGCGCTGTTTGACCTCCGATGGCCACCCCCTCTTCTCGCGACCCGAGAGCGAGCAGGCGAAGGTGCTCGCCGCCGTGGCTGCGACGCAACCGCCGCCAGGACCCGATGCCGCCGCCGGCTCGCCAGACGGAGCCTAGCCCCCTCCCCTTTTCACGCGACGCACTCGCTACGAGGCGGCTGCGAGTCCTCGGGCCAGTGCCGCAGCAAGCTCAGTCGATCGCCCGCCGCCCATCACCAAGACCACCGTCTCGGATGTGATGCTGGGGAGTAGGGCTGCAGCAGCTTCCACTACGGTTCCGGGTGCTGTTGCTGGCGTGCCCATGGCCGCGATCCGTTCGGCAAGATCGGAGGCGGAAACGCTGGTCGTATCGAGGTCACGCACGGCGAAGATCTCTGCGACAACAACTCGGTCTGCAGCGCTGCACGACTTCGCGAGGCTCTCAAGCAGCGCAGCGGTGCGGTGGTACGTGAGCGGCTCAATCGCGAGTACGAGCGTGCGGCCCGGATATCGCTGACGAACGGTTGCCATCGTGGCGTCAATGGCGGTTGGGTGATGCCCGTAGTCGTCGAGGACGGTGATCGAACCGTGGTCATAGCGCACCTCCATGCGGCGACCTACACCGCCAAAGGTGGCGAGTGAGCGCGCAATCCCATCGGCGCTGCCACCCGTACTGGCTACAAGCGCAGCAACACCGAGGCCATTTGACGCGTTGTGTGCGCCAAGGAGCCCGATCGGCAACTCACGATTGAGAAGATCGCGCAGTGCTGGGGCTGCGACAGCAGCGCGGTCTGAGAGGTGCTTGATGGTGATCGAGAAGGCCCCCGCTCCGCGCGACGTTGCCGTCGCGATCACATCTGCTTGCGGTGCGCCAGGCGTCGCTGAGGTTGAGAGGGTGTAGATGTTGCGATGCCCTCCAGCAGCGAGTAGTGCTGCGAGTTCAGCGCCACCCTGATCCCCGCTGTTGATGAACACAGCGCCGCTCTCGGCCGGATAGGCCGCCCAGCGTGCAAAGGTCTCTACAGCGGCGTGACGGTCGGCAAAGATGTCGGGATGATCCCAATCCACATTGAGAACCAGTGCGCGATCAGCGTTGTAGGTGTCAAAGTTGCCGCCGTACTCGTCAGCCTCAACGACGAAACCAGGGTCGGTACCGATATGTACGGGCGAACCGGCAGGTGTGCCCAGCTCTATGCCGAGTGGGCCGCCGACAAAGGCCGATGGATCAATACCAGAGCGGACGAACGCATCGAGAACCCATCCAGTAGAGGTCGTCTTGCCGTGCGTTCCGGCAACGCCGATCATTAGCCCGCCGCGTGTCGCAGCGGCGTCAGCGATCACCTGCTGCACGGAGACCGCATGTGCCCCAGCGGCTCGTGCGAGCAGCACCTCAGGATGATTCGGCTGGGTGCTCGTAATCGCCTTGGAGATGGCGACCACACTCCCAGCGTTGAGTGCTGCACAAGCCTGCAGGACCTCGGGGCTGGTCGAAGAGCCGACCAGAATCCCCGCGTGCGAGAGGATCGTCGCCGACTCCCCTGCCAGCGCCTGGTCGTACCCCGAAACGCTCAGGCCGAGCGCCTTAGCGTGCAACGCCGCCGCAAGTGCGGCGGTACCGCCAACCCCAATGATATGGAGGCGCGATCCAGGCTGGAGTTGCACCCCTCCACGGGAGGGCTCTAATCCAGCAGCGATATCGCTAATCGAGCGCGTCACAGGCTACCGATAGTTCTCAAACTGCAGCGGCC
>JAEMRB010000003.1:0-18712 GCA_016463555.1 Chloroflexota bacterium | reverse complement strand
ATATCGCTAATCGAGCGCGTCACAGGCTACCGATAGTTCTCAAACTGCAGCGGCCGCTCAACATCGAGGTCCTTGAGGCTCGTCATCACCTCTTGCAGTTCGTCGCGTGACTTTCCGGTGACACGCACCGCCTCGCCCTGGATCTGGGTCTTTACCTTTGGGAACGTGTCACGAATGAACTTGGCAATCTTCTTCGCAGCGACATCGTCAAGGCCCTTGCGCAGCTTGACGTGCACGCGAAGGGTATCCCCGCCTGCCGCCTCTGCCTTCCCCCAGTCGTAGGTTCGAAGGTCAATGCCGCGCTTCACAGACTTTGATTCGAGGATGTCACGCAGCGCCTTCAGGCGTAGGTCGCCGTCGACGCGGATGATCAGCTCCCCCTTCTCCTCTTTGATTTCGGCGGTGGCATCGCGAAAATCGTATCGCGTGGCGACCTCACGCCGCGTCTGGTCAAGGGCGTTCTTGAGCTCCTGTTCGTCATACTCCGAGACGACGTCAAACGAATTGTCGGCTGGCATGCACTACCTCCTTGATGATTTCTGCACCTGCCCCGTACTGAGGAAGGCATAGGTTTCGGCTCCGGTGCCGCTCCCAATTCCGCTTATGGTACGCCCGTTGAGGGCGATAAGTAGAACAGAGGGATCGCCGCTACGGATCTCGATGCGCTTCTCCCCCGTAAAGATTAACCGCGTACCGGGGGCGATTGTCTTCCCCGAAACGCCAATCGTCGGGTCGAGTTGGCCATCAATCCATACGCGGATCCAGGTTGAGGAGGCGCCGCCAGTGACGCTCACCATGACGCCACGGAAGGAGACGTCCACCGTGCGGGTAGCCTGGCCGAGCGCACCGTCGGCGGCGGTGACGCTGAAGCTCAAGGTCCAGCGCCCCGCTGGGAGGGAGATGCCGCCAGTGGCCGTCCCACTCGCGTCACTCGTAATCGTTGCGGCGATAAGCCCCCCTGAGGTATCTGTTGCCGTGATCGCAACCTCGGAGTTCGGGGCAGTGAGGAGCGAGATCGGCACGTCACCGTTCTCAACGGCGAGATTGGTTGAGGGCTGCGTCACGGTGACTTCAGGGGCGACCTTATCGGGAAGGGCGACCACGAACACTCGCTCCGCTGTGGTGCTGGACTCACCGCCAGTGCCCGGCTTAACCGCGTGCGCCACGACCTCCGTGCGGCCGGTGCCGAGTGGAACAAGAAGGCTCCAGAGGCCACTCTCGTCAGCCTCAGTTGTCAGCTGCGCCCCAGCGCTCGTGTCGATCACGATGCTGGCGCGTGCATCGGCAGTCCCCCTGAGTTCGTACGAGAGCGTCCCTGCTTCAAGGTTGCTGAGCGCTTCGATCGGATAGGTAATGGCGATGGAGGGCGGCAAGATAAATCGCAGGAGCTGGAGCACCATGAAGCCGCTGATCACCAGCACCGCGAGCCCTAGCCCGCCCATTGCCAGCACCCCTCGCGTCGAGCGGATAACGCCTGGGCGCAGTGCCACGAGGCGACCCATTGCCGATGTTGCTCCTTGCGATGGTGTCGGGGCGGGTGCTCCTTCAGGGGTTGGGGCCCCCTGCCACCCCGCTGCGACCGTGGCTGGGTCAAGCCCGAGGTAGGCGGCGTAGCTACGAAGCTGCCCGAGTGCGTAGACGCGTGGCGGAAGCTGACTGTGGTCCTCACGCTCAAACGCATCCAGGATCGGGGCGCGAATCTTTAGCGTGGCAGACGCCTCAGCGATGCTTACGCCACGCCGTTCGCGAGCCTGGCGCAGCCGATCACCAATCTTTGGGGCTTGTGGTGCTCCCTCTTCGTTCAGGCCTGGTGCTTGGGGGCTGAGGTGGATCGGATCGCTCATCGCTTAAGACTCCTCCCCTGTCTCCCCCGCTGCGTTCACTCCACCCTCACCGCGACCGGTGGCACCTGCCGAGTCAGCGGCGATCTTGTCGCGGTTCACCACCCGGGCGGTCGAACCATCAAACGATCCGATATAGCCCTTCTCTTCGAGCTGGTCGATGATTCGAGCGGCTCGCGCGTAGCCAATACGTAGACGGCGCTGCAGCAGTGAAGCAGAGGCGCGGTCGTGTTCGGCAACAACCTGCACCGCCTCATCGAAGAGTCTGTCTGCCGGCTCGTCGTCGCGTCCACGATCCGTTCCCCCGCCGCCACTCCGTTCGGCGGAAGCGACGATGCCCAGTTGGTAATCTGGCAGCCCTTGATCGCGCCAATGGGTAACCACGGCGTTGATCTCGCGGTCCGAGACGAAGACTCCTTGCATGCGCGTGGGCCTTGGGGCATCAAATGGCTGGAAGAGCATGTCGCCACGACCGATGAGGTCTTCAGCGCCCGGAGCATCAAGCACCGTTCGCGAATCAATCTGGCTCGCCATGGAGAAGGCGACTCGGCTCGGAATATTTGCCTTGATCAGCCCTGTGACCACGTTGACCGACGGGCGTTGTGTGGCAAGGATCAGATGGATGCCAGTGGCGCGGGCTTTCTGCGCGATCCGCACGATTGCCTCTTCCGTCTCTCGTCCGTCTTGCATCATCAGGTCGGCTAACTCGTCAATGATGATCACAATGGAGAACATCCGATCGTTGATATCCTCGCGGCTGGCGTTATAACCCTCAAGATTCCGTGCGCCGGCGCTCGCAAACATGCGGTAGCGATTCTCCATCTCGAGAACCGCCCACTTCAGGGCAGAGGCAGCCTTATCCGATTCGGTGATCACCGGAACAAGTAGGTGCGGTAGGCCGTTATATCCAGATAGCTCAACGCGCTTCGGGTCGACCAAGATCATGCGTAGCTCCTGCGGAGTACGGGCAAAGAGGAACGAGGCGATGATGGCGTTGACCATGACGCTCTTCCCGGAGCCCGTCGCTCCTGCAATCAAGAGGTGCGGCATGCTGGCGAGGTCCCGGATCTGTGGCGCTCCACCAACGTCCTTACCGAGCGCAAACGGGATTGCCTGGCTCGGTGTCCATGCGCCCACCTTATCGATCGGCGTGAGTAGTGGTTTGAAACGAATCGCCTCAGCTTCGTGATTCGGGATCTCAATGCCAACGACAGCCTTGCCGGGGATCGGTGCTTCGATGCGGATTGAGCGAGCGCTCAACGCCATCGCGAGGTCATCGCCAAGGCCTTCGATGCGGCTTATCCGCACATTTGGTGCAGGTGTCAACTCGTACTGCGTAACGACCGGTCCTGGATTGGCCGTGACGGAGGTGATCTCAATGCCAAGATCGCGCAACTTCTGCACGATGATCGCGGCGTTCGTCTGATGGATGCTTGCGTTTGGGCTGACAGACTTCTCTGGAGCATCCAAAAGGCTCGTGGAGGGTAGCTCCCACGAGAGCGCCCCACCCGAGTTAGTCCTGGCAGCATGCGCTGCGTTTCCGCTTGCAGCGCCGCCCCCTGGTCCGCGTGCGGGGGCACCGGCCCGTACGTTTACGTCGTCTGCTTCGGCGGTGGTTTCTGTGGTCAAGACGGGTGCAGCAGTGTCCGTTGCGGCCGCAACGTCGATCACCGGTTGACTCGCCACTTCAGCATGAACTCGAGCAGCTTCGGCGGCACGTGCAGCCTCACGCTCCTGCATGATGCGCTCGCGTTCCGCGGCAAGTTTCTCGACCCCTTCGCCGAGCGCCTCCGCCCCCACCTTCGCCCCCGCAAAGAGGGTGGCGAAGAGCTTCCGCACCGTAGATTCAGCGAGGACCAGCCCAACGCCGATCAGTATCCCGGTCCATGCTGCAAAGGCGCCGATGCCGGTGAGTAGGCTCGCAGCGCCGCCGCCAGCGATGCTTCCAATTCGGCCGCCGAGGGTTGGGAAGACGATCTCAACGAGGGCAAGAAGGCCGACAAGTGCAAGCAGCGACAAGGCGATGCGCAGAGGGACTCGTGAGGCGGTAGCGGCACGGCGTTCGATCCAGACGGCGAAGCCGATGAGGAGTACTGGGACCAGCCAGCGCCCGGCGCCAAACCATGGCGCAAGCACGTCGCGCAACACGTCGGCGAGGGCCCCGCGTCCGGGGAGTATCAGGCCGACAGCAAAGATGACGCCAGTGACCGCAAAGGCGAGCGAGAGCAGCGTGCGGAGGGCTGAGCGTGATGCGAGCGGGCCGCGGCGTGCCTCGCGCCCTGTGCTCTCCCCTCCCCGTTTTGCCATCGCTTAAACCTCAACCACCACAGGGACAACGAGTGGGCGACGTCGAGTCTCCTTGCCGAGGAATCGCGATACCGATTCGCTCAGCTGCGCCTTGATCAGTCCCACCTCTGCCCCACGGTCGCCCTTGTGCTGGATTGCCTTCAGGGCGATCGTGATCGCCTCTTCAACGAGCTTGTTGTCCTCATCGCCGTTGAGGAATCCGCGGGTGACGAGTGCCGGGCGACCGACAGGCTTACCGGTACGCGCATCGATCGTTGCGATCACGACAACGATGCCGTCATCGGCAAGGGTGCGTCGATCGCGAAGGACGATTTCGCTGATCTCGCCAACCGATGAGCCATCAACAAAGACAGAGCCATGCTCGACCGGCTTGCCACGACGTGCGCTTCCGTCTGCAGAGAACTCGACCGGCGTGCCGTTATCGATGATGAATACCGCGGATGGTGGTACCCCCATTTGTGTTGCAAGTCGCCCGTGGGCCACCTGCATACGCATATCACCGTGCATCGGCACGAAGTATTTCGGTTTGGTGAGCGCGAGCATCATCTTCAGCTCCTCTTGCGAGGCGTGACCTGAGACGTGCACCTGTGCGATGGAGTGATAGATGACGTTGGCGCCGGACCTGAAGAGGTTGTCGATCGTTCGACCGACCGCCTCTTCGTTGCCTGGAATCGGTGATGCGGAGACAATGACGGTATCGCCGTTCTGAATCTCCACGTTGCGATGCTCCCCGTTCGCCATCTTCGCGAGTCCGGCCATCGGCTCGCCCTGCGCACCGGTGGTGGCGATCACGAGCGGCTCCTTCGTGCGGCGCGCAATCTCCTCTTTGGCAAGGAGTGGGGTCGGGAATTTCAGATAGCCAAGGTCGCGTGCGATCTTGACGTTCTGCTCCATTGAGCGACCGACGACGGCGACCTTGCGATGGAACTCGGCCGCTGCGTCAAGCACCTGCTGGATACGTGCAATGTTCGAGGCGAAGGTCGCAATGATCACTCGGCCAGGTGCGCTGCTAATGATCCCCTTGAACGCCTGGCCAACGACCTGCTCACTTGGCGTGTACCCGGGAGCTTCAGCGCGCGTGCTATCCGACACCAGTGCAAGCACTCCCTGTGCACCGAACTTTGCCAGCATGGCGAAGTCTGCCGTCTTTCCATCGGCTGGAGTCTGGTCAAATTTGAAGTCGCCGGTGTGGATCACCGTGCCAACAGGTGAATGGATTGCGTAGCCCATCGCATCTGGGATGGAGTGACCGACGCGGAAGGGTTCGATCGTGAACGGTCCAACCTCAAGTCGGCCGCCCGGATCGAGCGGGCGCAACGGGTTTGCGGTGACCTTGAACTCCTTCAGCTTGTTGGCGAGGAGCCCGCGTGCAAGGGTGCTGGCGTAGACCGGCACTCCAGGGAGTTCAGGGAGGATGTGCGGGAGCGCGCCGACGTGGTCCTCGTGTCCGTGGGTGATGAGGACCGCCTTCACGGCACTACGGCGTGCGCGCAGGTAGCTGATGTCAGGAATGATGATGTCGACGCCAAGGGTGGTCTCGTCGGGGAAGGCGAGGCCGCAGTCGACGAGGATGATGGTGTCCTCATACTCGTAGAGGTAGAGGTTCTTCCCAATCTCCCCCATGCCGCCGAGCGGGATCAGGCGAAGTGCTGGTCCGCTCGCAGCCGCCTTATGGGGGCGGCGGGTCTCCTGGGGACGCCTCGCCTCAGCTGGTCGGCGTGCCGGTTGCGGGCGTTGGGTCATTCAGCCTCCCCTTGCGTCCTGGGACGGGGCCGAGTCGGCACCGAATCCACCTCGCGTAGGGTAGCCTCCCCCGCCCCTTCGCGAGCATCCGCGTTGAGGTGCTCCCGCAACGCCGCCATATCGCGCTCTAGGGTCGGTCGCAAACTCCCGTTGTGCAGTGCCGCTGCAGGGTGATACAGGGGGAAGAGCACAGCACCTCCCTGCTGGCCACCCTCTGTCTGTGTGTACGGACGTCCATGCACCTCTGCAATCTTCGCGCTAGGCGCAAAGACAGCAAGAGCGTGCCTCCCAAGGGTGGCGATGACCCGCGGCTGCAGCGCTTGCAGCTGCCGCGAGAGGAGTGGCGCGCATGCGGCGATCTCAGATCGTTGTGGGTTGCGGTTCTCTGGTGGTCGACACTTCACCGTATTCAGGATGAAGACCTCCTCGCGCCGGAGGCCGATGGAGGCCAGCAGGTCGTCCAGAAGGCGGCCAGCGGCACCTACAAATGGGCGACCAGCCAGGTCCTCTCGTGCCCCAGGAGCCTCCCCAACAAAGACCAGCGCTGCCGTGGGGCTCCCCTCACCAGGGACCGCCTGTGTTCTCGTCGCCGAGAGCCCGCACGCCGTGCAGGTGGAGGCGTCGCGGGCTACCGAGGCGAGCTCGAGGGCGACCCTGTCAGGCGTCGTGGTTCGCTCCATGGACCAGGTTCATGCTGACCAAGAGCTCAGCAATCTGAACGGCGTTCGTTGCGGCGCCCTTGCGCACGTTGTCGCTCACCACCCAGAAGGCGAGCCCATGCTCAACGCTGGCGTCGGTACGAACACGCCCAACATAGATCTCGTCGCTGCCGGCCGCATCTGCCGCCAGTGGGTAGGAGTTGCTCGCAGGATCATCAACGACCGTCACCCCCTGCATCGCAGCAAATGCGGCGCGAGCCTGGTCGGGGCTGAGCGCCCGAGCTAGCTCAACATGCACCGCCTCGGAGTGACTCCGCTCGACCGGAACACGAACAGCGGTTGCAGAGATACGCAGGTTCGGCAGGTCGAGAATCTTTCTGCTCTCGTTCACGACCTTCGTCTCCTCTTTGGTTGAGCCATCCGGGAGGAATAGATCAATGGCGGGGATAGGGCTCGCCACTACGGCATGGGGGTAGATCGTTGAGGCGGGTACGCCGCCGCTCACCACGGTGGCGCGCTGCTGAACAAGATCCGCCACGGCCTTTGCACCTGCTCCTGAGACCGCCTGGTAGGTGGCAACGACGACCCGCTGCAGTCCGGCCGCATCAGAGAGCGCCTTGAGTAGCGGTGCAAGTTGCATCGTCGAACAGTTTGGATTGGCAATGATGCCGTTGTGTGTGCTGAGTGCGGCAGGGTTCACCTGGGAGACAACCAACGGAACACTCGGATCCATCCGCCAGGCACTCGAATTGTCGACAACGACGCAGCCTCGTGCCGCCGCCTCTGGTGCGTAGGTCAAGCTTGCGGCGCCACCGGCGCTAAAGATGGCGATATCTACGCCGCTGAACGAATCGGGCTGAACCTGCTGTACTGGAATGTCTGCGCCACGAAAACGAACGGTTCGGCCACCGCTCGTCGCGGCAAGCGGAATGAACGTGCGCACGGGAAAGTTGCGCTCTTCAAGTACGGCGATCATGGTCTGCCCAACGAGACCTGTGGCGCCGAGCACGGCGACCACGTAGCCCTCTGGGTTCGATGCGTTGCTCATACTGCCCAGTATACGACTGAGGACCTGCGGGTTGACCGCAAGTCCTCAGTTGTGTTTCTAGAGCCTAGGAGCACGGTTACTCCTGAGGTGTGGCCTTGTGACGCTGCATGGCGGCGCGGCGCGACAGGTTTACGCGACCCTGGCGGTCAACTTCGGTGACCACAACCATGATCTCGTCGCCAACGGCGACCTCATCCTCGACGGTGTTCACACGATAGTCGGCGAGCTCGCCGATACGTACGAGGCCCTCCTTGCCTGGCAGGATCTCGACAAAGCAGCCGAAGCCCATGATGCGGGTGACCTTGCCCATGTAGAGCGCGCCGAGCTCGACCTCTTTGGTGATCCCGTTGATCGCATCAAGGACGCCCTTGGTGCGCTCTGGGTCAGCCGAAGCGATCTGCACGGTGCCGTCGTCCTGCACGTTGATGTTGACCTGGAAGTCATCCTGCAACTTGCGGATGACCGCGCCACCCTTACCAATGATGTCGCGGATCTTCTCCGGATTGATCTTGATCGTGGTGATGCGTGGAGCGAAATCAGAGAGCTCTGGTCGAGCCGTGCTGATGATCGCGTCCATCTTGTCGAGGATCTCCAGTCGCGCCGTGAGCGCATCCTTGAGGCCGGTGCGAATGATCGCCCCGTTAATCCCCTGCACCTTGATGTCCATCTGCAAGGCGGTGATCCCTGTGCGGGTTCCCGTCACCTTGAAGTCCATGTCGCCGAAGGCATCCTCTTTGCCGAGGATGTCCGTGAGGACGATGAACTCGCCATCTGGCTCCGACATCAGGCCCATTGCAGCACCAGCGACCGACGCCTTGAGCGGCACGCCGGCATCAAGGAGTGAGAGGCTCGAGCCACAGGTTGAGGCCATTGAGGTCGATCCGTTGGAGGTCACGCACTCCGAGACGACTCGGATGGCGTATGGGAACTCCTCGATCGATGGGAGCACTGGGATCAGTGCGCGCTCGGCAAGGGCTCCGTGCCCAATCTCGCGTCGCCCTGGGCCACGCATCGGCTTGTTCTCGCCGGTGCTGTATGGCGGCATGTTGTAGTGATGGATGTAGCGCTTCTCGGTGATCGGCGAGATCGTGTCGAGACGCTGCCCCTGTGCCACTGGGCCAAGGGTGGCCACGCTCAACGCCTGTGTCTCACCGCGGGTGAAGAGGCCTGAGCCGTGTGCGCGAGGAAGGAGGCCAACCTCTACCGAGATCTTGCGGATCTCATCAGCCTTACGGCCGTCGAGGCGAATCCCCTCCTTCATCGTGAGGCTACGTGCTGTCTTCTTATGCATCCAGCCGAAGAGGTTCTTGCCGACGCGCGCCTTGCGACGTGCCGCCTCGAAGATCGCCTTTGGCTCGCCCTTACCGCTGCGTGCGGCGCGGATCGAATCGGCAATCCCCTCCTTGAGCGCCGCGAGGCGACCTGGGAGTTCGCTGGCGAGGATCAGCAAGAGCTCTGCTGTTGCTTCAGCATCAGCGGCGGCTCGATGGTTCGGGGTTGTCGCTGCGCCATAGACGCGTGCGAGATCTCCGAGCTTGAACGATTCGCTCTCTGGGTACGCCTCCTTGAAGAGGACGTAGGTGTCGAGGTAGCTCCCCTGCTCGGTCGCGAAGGTGCGACCCTTGCCGAGTGCCTCGTCGAGGAAGGCGACGTCAAAGCCAAGGTTGTGTCCGACAAGGATTGCGCCCTTGGCGAATTCAGCAATCTTCTCGGCTGCCGCCTTCGGCGTCAGGCCGCCCTTAATGTCTTTGTTGGTGATGCCGTGCATCTGGGCGCCGACGATGCCGTTGCCGGCGTCAACAAAGCTGCTCCAGCGGTCGGTGATCTTGCCGCCCTTGATCTTTACTGCAGCGACTTCGACGAGATCCGAAATCTTCGCATCCAGGCCGGTCGTCTCAGTGTCGACAATCACAAAGGTGCCGCCGTTTGCGGCTGCCTCAGCAAACGCCAGCACGCTGTCGGTGCTTGGCTCGATGTATGGAACGCGCTTCTCCTTGCCGACCTTGGCGCGCAGCTCCTCTTGCAGGGCAACGAGCGCCTTGATCGCGCCGTGTCCGAACTCAATGGCCTCAGCCATCTTGTCTTCGGTGATCAGGTTTGCGCCGGCCTCAACCATCATGATCGCGCTGACTGTTCCTGAAACCACCAAATCGAGGTCGCTCTCCTTGAGCTGCTCGAAGGTTGGGTTGATCACAAAGGCACCGTTCACGATGCCGACGCGCACTGCGCCGATTGGCCCAAGGAATGGAATCTCGGAGATCGTCAGCGCCGCAGAGGCGGCGAGCGTTCCAAGAATGTCTGGGTCGTTCTCCTGGTCCGCGCTCAGCACGGTGATCACAACCTGAACGTCGTCCTTGTACCCCTCTGGGAAGAGTGGTCGGATCGGTCGGTCGGTGAGACGAGCGGAGAGCGTTGCGTTCTCAGAGGCTCGCCCTTCGCGCTTGATGTATCCGCCTGGGATCTTACCCGCGGCGTACATGCGCTCTTCAAATTCAATCGTGAGTGGGAAGAAGTCGAGGCCTGGTCGTGGCTCGCTGCGGTTTGCAGTGCCAAGGACCACGGTGTCGCCGTAGCGAACGGTGACTGCACCGCCCGCGAGGCGGGCCATTCGGCCGGTCTCAATCGTGAGGGTCTGACCGCCGAACTCGGCGGATACGCTGGTGATGTTGCTCATTCTGTTCTCCTGTCAGGCCGCTAACGGTTCTTCCGCCAGCGTGCCGATATAGTCCCAGCCAAAGGCTGGGGGGTGGTTAGCGTCGAAGTCCGAGCTTCTCGGAGAGCGCGGCGTAGCGCGCTGCATCTTCACGCTTAAGAAATGTCAGCAGTCGACGTCGCTGACCGACGAGCTTCAAGAGCCCGCGGCGCGAGTGGTTGTCCTGCTTAAAGGTTTGCAGGTGCGCCGTCAGTCCCTGAATGCGCTCCGTGAGGAGTGCGATCTGAACGTCTGCGGACCCGGTGTCAGTACCGTGACGCCCGTTGTCTGCAACGATGCGTGCGGTTGTTGCTTGGTCTAGTGGCAAGTGGTAGTTCTCCTTACATCGGAGGTGCTCCAAGGGCACCCCTCATCTCTTCATCACATCTTGGATGTGCATAGGGTAGCAAATCTACGCCTAGAGGCTCCCACCGAGCAGGGCGACTCGTATCGGACCCCCCTCAAAGCGTCGATCTGCGGCATCTGGTCGCACGAGCGTGATGGTCAGCCCATCCGCATCGACGCGTACGGTGGTGAGCCGGCCAACGAGGGGGAGCCGACCCTCTGGGCGTCCAGCCGCCCCTACGCGAGCCCGATACTCCCCTGGAGGTGGTACCGCCGCCACGTTGGGCTGCAGGCGCACCTGGTCGCCCTGAAGGGTGCCGACCAGGGCATAGGGTCGACCGAGCAGGCGAGCTGCCCCTGTGAGGTCCCCGCCCGCGATGGCATCCCTAATGCGGGTGCTCCGGATGGGGGCTCCGCCAGCGGTCGCCTCGGCCACCGGGTGGACCTGCAGACCGTGGGCGGCACCCCAGGCGCGAACGTTTGGCAGCGTCCCCTGACGGCTCTGCCCGAAGGCAGATTCTGGGGAGAGGACGATGCTCTTTGCCGCGGTCACCGCTACGAGACGTTCGATGAAGCGCTCCCAGGGGGTGTCGCGCGTCTCTGGCGTAAATGGCAGGTCGCACCAGAGGTCGACACCCGCCCCCGCCATACGGAGCTCAAGCTCGCCTGCGTCGAGGAGCCGGAGTGGGGTTGCGCCTCGCATCAGCAGGTCAGGGTGTGGGGTGAAGCCGATATGCACGCGCTGGAGCCCCGCCGCCCGGGCAAGTCGCTCAGCGGCGGCGAGCAGGCGCACATGGCCACGGTGCAACCCATCAAAGACCCCGAGCGTCAGCACGGATCCAAGTGGGGTCTCCGTTGCCGCCATCTCCGACGCCAGCTCGTCCCATCCAATCACCCGCTTCACAGGCGCGGCCCTACCAGCGCGTTCGATTCGATGAAGACACGCTCAGGCTGAGCGCCGAATGCGGTACGCCGCCCGAATGCGGCGATCGCACCGTGGACGTGGAGTCGCAGCGGGCTCCCCTCTGCCGTCTGCTGGCCGGCACTGTCCAGCATGCCAAGCGGGAGTGCAATGCCGTCGCGCAGCAGTGCCGCACCCTTCTCGCCAACCTCGGTTGATGCGATGTGGTCGAGCCCAGCGTCGAGCGGCAAGAGCAGGTCGCGAAGCTCGCCCGCCAGCGCAGCGGCGGCGATCTGCTGCATGGTGTGCGCCTCCCCTACTGCAAAGACACCAGAGCCCACACGCCGCAGTGCAACGAGGTGTGCCCCACTCCCCGCATCGCGACCCAGGTCACGGGCGATGGCGCGGATGTAGGTGCCAGAGCTCACGTCGAGCCTGGCATGCATGAGCGGCTCTTCGGCGTGAGAGTCGTCCCAGCCAAGCATGTCAAATCGCCTGATCTCGATCGGGCGTGGCGCCAGCTCCACCACCTCCCCTGCACGCGCGCGCTCGTAGGCGCGTACACCATCTGTGCGCTTGGCAGAGTGCGATGGCGGCACCTGCTCTAAGGCGCCTCGATAGCGCGGCAGCAGTGCGCTGATCGCCGCCTGCGAAGGGGGTGCTCCAGCAAGGTCCAGGCGTTCGCCATCGAGATCATCGGTTGTGGTCCCTCCGCCAAACGAGAAGGTGGCCTCGTAGCGCTTCTCGCCGCCCAGATGCAGGCTCGCTAGGCGCGTTGCGCGGCCAAGGACGAGCACCAAGAGACCTGTGGCAAATGGATCGAGTGTGCCGCCATGGCCGATGCGGGGTTGGCCCGCCATTCTGCGGATTTTAGCCACGATGTCGTGGCTGGTCGGACCATTCGGCTTGTCGACGAGAAGAACCCCGTCAACCCCGGGCGTGCTCGGCCGTCGCCGCGCCATTCGCTCAGCCCGCTACAGCGTGCGCGCGAAGCTCCGTCACGCGCGCCAGCACTAGGGTGGCCGCCTCGTTCACGGGGCGCTCAATCGTGGCTCCGGCGGCACGCGCATGACCGCCACCACCGAATGAGCCAACGACAGCGGTGGCGTCGGGGCCCTCCCCCTTCGTGCGCACAGAGATGCGCGCGGTGGTTGGGCCGTCCTCCTTGAAGAAGATCGCGACATCGGCCTCTGAGACCTGCGCGAGTGCATCAACGATCCCCTCGCTCATCTCGAGCGTTGCGCCGGTTTCGGTGAGGTCAGCCAGCATCATCGTCGCGAACACGGTGCGACCGCCATCAGTGGACTTCAAGCTCGCCAACACGCGCGCGTGCAGTTGCACCTGCGCGAGTGGCTTCGAGCGGTAGATCTTTCGTGAGATCTCACTGATCGGTGCGCCGGCGGCAAGCAGGAGCCCACCCACCTCTAGGGTTCGTGGGGTCGTGTTGCCATGCTGAAAGGTGGCGGTGTCCATGATCACGCCGGCTGCGAGTGTCGTAGCGAGCCGCCCCTGGTCTGCAGAGAGATCTGCCTTGAGCGCGAGTGCGATCAAGCTCACCATTTCGCAGGTTGCTGCGGCGCGCGCATCAACCCAGGCGAGTGGCCAGGTCGAATCGTTGGAGACATGGTGATCAATCAAGATCCGTGGCGTAGAGGCTGGCAGCGCATTGATCAGGTCGCCGATGCGTCCGGCTCGCTTCGGATCGGCGCAATCCACCAGCACGATGGCATCTGGCGACCAGCTCGGTGCCTCAAGGGAGACGTCGCCGATTGTTGGAATGACATCGTAAACTGCTGGTGGAGCGTCGGCACTGATCACGGCGACCTCCGCGCCGAACTGACCGAGGATCGACTTTAATCCGAGGGCTGCACCGAGCGCATCGGCATCTGGTCGCTCATGCGGCACGACCCATAGCCTCTTTGCCACTCGAAGCGCCTCCAGCACGTTTGCAGGGACGGCCGCAAGCGCCATCGTCTGCAGTGCGTCGGCTCGGCGCACGTATTCCGCTGCGTGGACCATCCCCTGCTCGCTCATCCCTTACTCCTTCGGCTCTTCTCTTCAACCCCTGTACGTGTTGGGGCTGGAAGCGGCGAGAGCGTCTCTGGTGGGAGCCCTCCATCGGCAATGCTACCGAGTAGCTGCTGAATGCGCGCGCCACGATCGCCCGCCTCATCGAGTTCAAAGTGCAAATCAGGGACGCGTCGAATGCGCAGCCCCTTGCCGATCAGGGCGCGAAGGTGTGATGCGGCACTCTTTAGCGCTGCAAGTGAGGCGACGCGCTGCTCTTCACTACCGATGGTGCTAACAAAGACTTTGGCGTGTCGCAGGTCCGGCGACGTAGAGACGGAGGTGACGGTTACAAAGCCGAGCCGTGGATCGCTCAGAGATCGTCCGATATGAGCACTGATCTCTTCTCGGAGAAGCTCGTCGACACGGGGCATCCGCTCAGACATGCTTAGAGGGTCCGCCTCGTCGACTTCTCGCCGATGATCTCCAAGATGTCGCCCTCGAGCACGGTGACCGATGCACCAAGGCCGATGCCACACTCCTGGCCCTCTTTCACTTCACGAACATCATCACGGAAGCGACGCAGCGACTCGATCACGTCAGTCGCAACAAGGTTACCGCCGCGCATGACGCGTACCTTCGCGCCGCGCGTAACGCGGCCCTCACGAATGATCGAACCCGCAATGACGAAGCCCTTTCCAGGGAAGAGCTGCTTCACCTCGGCACGCCCTTCGACCACCTCTGACTTCTCAGGATCGAGCATCCCCTCAAGCGCAGCCTTCATATCGTCGGCGAGCTCGTAGATGATCTCGTAGAGGCGCACGTCAACCTTGTTGGTTTCAGCCATGCGGCGCGCACCTGGGGTGAGCGTTGTAGTGAAGCCGAGCACGATTGCATCAGATGCTGAGGCGAGCAGGATGTCGTTCTCGGTGACCTCCCCCGCGGCCGAGAGGAGCACGTTGATGCGCACCTCATCGCTCTGCATCTTCTCGAGCTGGTGCTCGATGGCGCCGAGCGATCCGGCCACATCGGACTTCAGAATGACGCGGACCTCTTTGCCAGCTCCAGACTGAATGCGCTTGTAGAGGTCCTCCATCGTGGCGTGGCCGCTATCGCGCCCAGCGCTCGTGGCGTCGGCTGCGGACTCAGACCAGGAGCGGGCCTCCTTCTCGTCCACCGCAGTACGGAAGATCTCACCGCTGACGGGGACCTCGGGGAGACCTGAGACAACGACGGCTGTGGAGGGGCCCGCCAACTTGATCCGGCCCCCATCGGTCGACTCCAGCGAGCGGACCTTCCCTGAGATGGCACCAACAACCATGTGGTCACCAACGCGGAGGGTTCCCGTCTGCACGATCACTGTGGCGATCGGACCGCGCCCCTTGTCGCGCTGGGCCTCAATCACCGTGCCCACCGCAAGTCGCGCCGCATCAGCCTTGTAGTCACCGAGATCGGCGACGAGGAGGACCATGTCGAGGAGATCGTCGAGACCGGCGCCGGTTCGAGCCGACACCGCTACGAGTGGGACATCGCCGCCGTAATCCTCGATCACGACGTTCGATTCCGCGAGCTCTGTCTTCACGCGATCTGGGTTTGCATCTGGCTTGTCGATCTTGTTGAGCGCGATGATGATCGGAACATTTGCCGCACGAGCATGGCTGATCGCCTCTTTTGTCTGCGGCATCACGCCGTCGTCAGCGGCGACTACGACGATGGCGATATCTGTCACTCGCGCGCCCCGCGCACGCATCGCCGTAAACGCTTCGTGTCCAGGGGTGTCGAGGAAGAGGATCGAACGGTCGCCACGCTGTACCTGGCTAGCACCAAGGTGCTGGGTAATGCCGCCACGCTCACCCTCCGCAACGCTGGTCTTGCGTAGCGCATCGAGCAGGCTCGTCTTGCCGTGGTCGACGTGGCCCATCACGGTAACGATGGGGGCGCGCGAGATAAGTGTGGCGCCCGGATCTTCGCTGAAGAATTCTGTCTTCGTTGCAGCCGGTACGGCCTCAGGGGTCGCCTCTGGCGCGACCTCGTCTTCATCAGGCTCCGGCTCCTTTACGGTGAAGCCGAGCTCGGTCGCAATGAGGGAGGCCGTTTCGCGATCAATACCCTGGTTCATGGTGGCAAAGACACCACTGCGAATCAGTGGATTGATGATGTCTGCGGGGTTTACCTTGAGCAGCGTTGCAAGATCGCCGACCGCGATTGAGGCGGGCAACTCGAGGATGCCGTCATGAACCTGCGCAACGCGTGCTGGCTTCGGCTCCGGTGGTAAGCGATCGGGGCGCGGTGGACGGATGCTCTTACGCTGCTTCGTCATCTGCTACCCCCTTTCGTCTCGTCGGCTTCGTCGCTCAATCAGAATCTGTTCAAGATCTGTGGCCGCGATGCGACCCTTCAACCCTCGTCGTAGTCCTTCACCAATCAGCAGGTCGTGTGCCTCGTCGCCGCTCTGGCAGAGCCACGCACCTCGACCGCCAACAGCGCCCGCTCGCACCACTCCATCTGCGGAGGCTCCGTACCGCACGAGCGTCTCCAGCGGCTGTGTCAGCCGACAGGCCACGCAGGTGCGCGCACGAACGGCGGGCGTCTTAGGCCTCCTCGCCCGCTGGGGCCACTGCAGGCACCTCAGCAGCTCCGGTTCCATCACTGGCGATGTCGATGCGGAATCCGGTGAGTCGCGCCGCTAGGCGGGCGTTCTGTCCGCCAGCGCCGATCGCAAGCGAGAGTGCGCGCTCGGGAACCACGACGGTTGCCGACTTCGCCGCCTCATCAACGGTGACCGAAACGACGGGTGCCGGTGAGAGGGCTCGCCCAATCGCCTCAGCTGCATCGTCGGTGTGCGCGATGATGTCAATCTTCTCGCCGCCAAGGTCTTCAACAACAGCCTGCACACGTGCGCCACGTTGGCCAACGACTGCGCCGACCGGGTCAAGTCCGACCTGCTTGGTTGCAACAACAATCTTGGTGCGGCTTCCCGGCTCACGAGCGATCGAGGTGATCTCCACCGTGCCCGCAGTCAGCTCAGGAACCTCAAGTTCGAAGAGCTTCTTGACGAAGTTCTTATGCGTACGCGTCAGAAGGATCTCTGGGCCACGAAGGGTTGTTCGCACTTCCAGTAGGAGTGCCTTGACGTTTTCGCCGATGCGGAAGGTGTCGAGCTGCGACTGCTCAGTTGCAGGCAGGTATGCCTCCGCCTTCCCCACGTCCAAGACGAGGTTGCGGCGATCGACGCGCATCACGACACCGGTGAGAATCTCACCGGCGCGCTCAGCAAACGACTGCATGGTCAGGTCGCGCTGGATCTGGATGAGGCGCTGCTGGAGCGCCTGGCGAGCCTGGGCGGCAACGATGCGACCCATATCGGCATCCATCTCTTCGAGTTCGATGAGGTCTCCAGCGACAGCACCTGGCCTCGTTGCCTGGGCCTCTTCTGGCGTCCACTCTGCGCCGGGGACGAGTACCTCTTCTACGACTCGGCGGGCCCGAAAGACCCGCATTGCCCCTGATTCAGGATCAAGGCGCACGTGGATGTCGGATGAGGTGTGTCGGCGATTCAGAGCGACCGCGTAGGACTCCTCTGCCGCCTGCAACACCGCAGCTCGATCAATACCGCGCTCAGCGCCTAGCTGAATGAGGGCGCTCACAAGCTCTTTGCTCACGTCACGCCTCCCCTCTGTACTTGCGACCCCGATAAAAAAGACGTGGGGGTCACCCACGTCTCTCGTCCGGCGGCCGTTGTTACAAGAACTATACCACGGGCATGAAGAGCCTCAAACCAGCGTCCCCACCAGCCCTATTGGTGCGCCTCATGGCTGCGCAAAGACAGCGGTTTCTAGCTCTTCGGGTAGTGGGCCTCTACGTAGCGCTCGAGGATCTCCAGGAATTCGGCGACGATCTTCTCCCCACGGAGGGTGGTGAGGAGTGCGCCATCCTGGAATACGGGGGCAACTGGCTCCTCGAACGTGCCCGGAAGGCTGATCCCGAGGTTCGCGTGCTTCGACTCCCCTGGCCCATTGACCACGCAGCCCATCACCGCGACCTCGAGGTTCTCGACCCCTGGATGCAGCGGGCGCCACTCTGGCAGGCGCGCCTTGAGGTACGCCTGGATCTCTTGCGCCATCTCCTGGAAGAAGGTGCTCGTCGTTCGCCCGCATCCCGGACACGAGGTGACCTGTGGCGAGAAGGCGCGAAGGCCGAGTGACTGCAGGATCTGTTGCGCCACCTCAACCTCGAGCGCGCGGTCCGCACCTGGCTCTGGCGTCAACGAGACGCGAATCGTGTCGCCGATCCCCTGGTTCAGCAGATGCCCGAGCGCCGCGCTTGTGGCCACGATCCCCTTCATCCCCATCCCCGC
The DNA here is from genome assembly GCA_016463555.1 of Chloroflexota bacterium. Classification (GTDB taxonomy): domain Bacteria; phylum Chloroflexota; class Limnocylindria; order Limnocylindrales; family Limnocylindraceae; genus Limnocylindrus. The sequence continues at coordinate 812 of JAEMRB010000003.1, read as the reverse complement.
CTCGGTCAGACCGAGATGCAGCGGATAATCACAGCGACCCGCAAGATTGGTGTACACGTCGAACAGATCGCGCACGTTTGAGGTCTTGGCAGAGAGCAGAATGCGATCGTGCGGCAGCCCCGTGGCTTCGGCGAGTTCCGCTGACTGCGTTGCAGAGCGCACGATCGCTTCGATCGTTACGGCTCGTGCGCTTGCTGGAGTGTCCGCTGCGGCGTTCTCCTCCATCAGTCTTGTTAAGAGGTCCTGGTCCAGCGACCCCCAGTTGACGCCAATGCGCACCGGCTTATCGTGATCAATCGCAACCTTAACGATCGTCTGGAAGTTCTCGTCACGGCGCTTGCTCCCCACATTGCCCGGATTGATCCGATACTTTGCCAGCAGCGATGCGCTCTTCGGGTGAGCGGCAAGTAGCTTGTGGCCGTTGTAGTGGAAGTCGCCAACGATTGGCGTAGTGAGCCCCTCATCAGCGAGTCGCTGCACGATCTCAGGGATCGCCGCGGCAGATGCGTCGTTATTCACGGTGACGCGCACGATCTGACTTCCAGCCCGTGCCAGGTGCGCGACCTGCGCCGCGGTGCCCGCCGCGTCGGCGGTGTCGGTGTTCGTCATCGATTGCACAACGATTGGGTGGGCAGAGCCAACCAGCACGCCGCCAACAGAAACGCTCGGCGTTGAGCGGCGCACAGGGCGAAGTTGGTCTGGACTGTCGGCTGCAGGGCGAGCGACGACGTTCAGCTCACGGCTCATCGATCTACTCCGAAGAGATTCAGGATATCGCCGAGGGAGATCCAGGCGAAGAGGGCGAGCATCAG
>JAEMRB010000002.1:8574-24235 GCA_016463555.1 Chloroflexota bacterium | reverse complement strand
AACCAGATGGTGAGCGGACCATGCTCCCCGACCGCGCCGCCGCTCTCTCCCTACGCGACCCGGGCCCAGCGGCCCTGACCGGCGGATCGTGGCTCCACGCCCCCGCCTACTCGCTGCTCGGCGAGCCACTCGGCGAGACCACAAGTCGACTCTTCGCCCACGCACGCGATGCAGGGATCCCGACATCACTTGATGCCTCGTCGGTTGGTGCACTGAGTGCCTGGGGCCCCGATGAGAGTCGTCGCCGCTTTGCTGAACTGGCCCCCACGCTCTTGTTTGCCAACGAAGAGGAGTGTGCCTATCTCGATCTAATTAATCGCCCACTCCCTGGATCTGCCCTCATCGCGAAACATGGTGCAGGGATCGCTGAGGTGCGCTCACCAGAGGGTGAGCACGTTGCCGCACTCCCCGCGCATCCACTCCCACCGGGGATCGACAGTACGGGTGCCGGTGACGCATTCGCCGGCGGCCTCCTCGTTGCGCGAGCGCGCGGCGAATCATGGGAGGATGCGCTTGCCGCTGGACACACAGCTGCGGCGGGTCACCTGCAGCGACAGGCGACCGAGAGTGACCAGAGGGAGGCTTCGTGAACGTCCGCCAGTCTGCTGAGGTAGCCGCTGCACTCGCCTCTGGTATGCCCGTCGTCGCCCTCGAGTCCACCATCACATCAAAGATGGGCCTCCCCGCCCCCTACAACCGCGAGTGTTTTGATCGAGTCAACGCGGCGATTCGCGCGGCTGGTGCAATCCCCGCCGTCACCGCCGTGATCGATGGCGAACTCTGGGCGGGCATCGAGCCGCATCATGAGGCGCTCGTCCTCGCCGCCGACGAGAAGCTCGCCGAGCGCGATCTACCTGTTGCAATCGCGGCGAAGCGCACTGGCGTCACCACGGTCTCCGCAACGGTCGCGATCGCTGGACTCGCCGGCATTCGTGTCTTTGCAACTGGTGGCATCGGTGGTGTGCATCGCGGCGCCGAGCTGAGCTTTGATGTGTCGTCGGATCTCGGTGCGATGTCGCGCCATCCAGTCATCGTGGTGAGTGCCGGCGCTAAGGCATTCCTCGATCTGCCGAAGACACTCGAGGTGCTTGAGACGCTGAGTGTCCCCGTGATCGGCTACCAGACGAGCACCTTCCCCGCCTTCTGGAGTCGCAGCAGTGGCCTCGCGCTCAACCATCGCGTTGAGAGTGCCACGGAGATTGCCGCGATTGCCAAGGCGAACACGGCACTTGGCTGGCCTGGCGGCATGCTGGTTGCAAACCCAATCCCGCTCGAAGCTGAGATCCCCGCAGCAGAGATCGCCGATGCCATTGCCGCTGGGCTCGCTGAGGCCGAGCGAACTGGAGCAACTGGCCCGAAGGCCACGCCGAAGATCTTGGCGGCGATTGCCGCGGCTACAGATTCGCGATCAATCCCCGCCAACCTGGCGCTAGCGGAGTCGAACGCTCGCCTCGCGGGCGAGATCGCCGTCGCCCTGCTGCGCGACTAGCGAAAACCAGGCGTTACGGCCGCGCCGCCGGCTGCGGTCCGCGCACGATTGAAGCAATCGCCACCAGCACGATGACGACACCAACGCCAAGGAGCGTGTTCGTTGCCCCAACGGCATCAGCGATCGGACCTACAGCGATGATCGGCACAAAGCTGCCGAGGCTGACGAGCATGTTCAACACGCCAAAGACACGCCCACGCACCTCCTCCGGCAGCTCCTCTTGAAGCGCCGTTTGCGCAGGGATCGCGACGAGACCATACGATACGCCCGCGAAATAGGCGACAAAGATCACCGTTGCGAGTGTCGAGGCACCCGCGTCGAGTGGGAGCTCGCCCAATAGTTGTGCGCCATCAGAGATCGCGCGGCTGATCGGAACGGCGAGGGCGAGCAGCGCCAAGCCTGCACCAACGCCGAAGAGCCCCCCTTCGATCAGGCGGCGGCGCGGCAGAATCGAACTCCAACTGTTGAGCGCCAGGATGCCAGTCACGACACCGAGGCCGATCGGCAAAACGACCAACCAGAAATCGCGCGCATCGAGACCGAGAGAGTCACGCACGTAGTCGGGGCCGAGAACCCCCATGACCCCCACAACGCTGGCAGCGATCGCAAGGTAGGCCAACGACCAGAGGACAGAGCTGTGGCGCCACATGAAGCGCAGCCCTTCGACGAGCTCACTGGTGGTGGTCCGAGTGGCTTGCGTCGTATTGGAGCGCATGTTGCCGGCAATTTTGACGGGTGGCGCCGATGGGAGTCCGAAGCAGAGCAGACCGGCAAGCAGGAAGAGAACAGCAACCAGAATGATGGACGCCTCAGGGCCTGCAATGCGCACCACGGCAGGTCCAAGGAGCGCGAAGCCCAGCGCGAATGCGGCATTCAGGGTGAAGGTGAAGAGCCCGTTCGCTGAGACGAGCTGTTCGCGACGAACAAGCAGCGGGATCATCGCGAGTTCGGCGGGGGCGAATAGCGTCGTCATGATGCTCGCAAAGATGTTGAGCAAGAGCACGATGCCGAGCGTATCGACACTGCCAAGCATCAAGAAGAATGCGCCGGCACGGGTCAGGTTGGCGACGATCAGCACCAGTCGCTTGTCGAGTCGATCCACCCATACGCCTGCAATTGGCGAAAGGAGAACGGCTGGGACAAGGAAGCTCAAGAAGAGAGCGCTGAGCGTTGAGGTGGAGCCACTGCGCTCGGCAACGAGCACCGTGAGACCGTAGAGCACAACGTTGCCACCGATCTGCGTGAAGAGCTGGGCGATCCAGAGGCGCAGGAACGCGCCATTGCGCAGCACCCCAACATCGGGTGGCTGCTGGAAATCAGGGATCTCTTTCTGCATCCGAGACGCTTCGCCCACCGTGCCCTCCTCTCCTGCTCGCCTCATGGTGCCCCCGGCCGGAATCGAACCGACGACGCCCGCCTTAGGACGGCGGCGCTCTATCCACTGAGCTACAGGGGCCCCCTGTAGGGTATCTGAACGCGGCGTGGGAGAATACCCGCATGGAGCAGCCCCTCATCACGCTCTACGGTCGCCCTGGGTGCGAACTCTGCGAGAGAACAGAGGCGATCGTGCGCACACTCATCACCGAGGGGGGCTCGCGCCTCACACTCAGCATGGTGAACATCGAGGAGGACCCAGCGGTGCATGCGCGACTTCTTGAACAGATCCCGGCACTTGAGGTTGCGGGGAGGCTTTTACCGCTCGCCGTCAGCCCGATGCAGATCGCCGCATTTGTGCGCAGTGCCGTAGGCCAGGTCGATGGAGAGCGTTAACGCCCTCACCGCACTGCTCGCGGGCGTGCTGAGTTTCCTCTCGCCTTGCGTCCTCCCAATCGTCCCCGCCTATCTCGGTCGACTCGCCGCGCTGAGCACCGGCACATCACGAATGCCTCACGCCCTTCTCTTCACCTGTGGCTTTAGCGCGATCTTCATCGCCCTCGGCATCAGCGCCGGCTACGTTGGCGGCGCCACCGGACGCCTTTTGCCGATCTTGCAGATTCCCGTGGGCGTTGCCGTGACGATCGGTGGCCTGCACCTTGCTGGCATCCTGCGCATCCCACAGCTCGACCGCATGCGTGCACCAACGCCGATTCTGCGCGGCGGCTACCTCGGCAGCTTCCTACTGGGCGCCGCATTCTCCATCGCCTGGACACCCTGCATCGGTGTCGTCCTTGGTGCGATTCTCGGCATCGCAGCCGCTGGGAGCAACGCGGCTGGCGCGGCGCTGCTGCTGGCGCTCTACAGCGTTGGCCTTGCGCTGCCGTTCTTGCTCTTGGCAGCCGTAGCTGATCGCAGTCCTGCGACGTTGCAACGACTCATGGGCCGGCTCCGTGGTGGGACGCGAATCGCTGGCGTCGTTGGCGGTCTTCTCGTCGCAGGCATTGGCGTACTGATTGCGACTGGCGGCCTCACGGTGCTTTCGCGCATCATGCCTGGGCTCCCTGGCCTGTGATCGGACCATTTTCACAACGAAGCATCGGCGCTATCGGAGCGGCGGCTGCCCTACTGGCTCTCCTCCTGCTGCTGTCGCGAACGAATATCCCAACGGGAACCGCAACACCGACCGACCTCTACATCGTCGATCCGAGCGCCACGGGGATCGAGGTTGGTGCCACGTTCACGATCCCTGCAGCGCAGCCTGTTGCTGGTGGAGGTGTCTTTGCAGATGCGCAGGCAACGCTCCCCGCCCCACGCCTGGTGATCGTTGACCTCTTTGCCACCTGGTGTCCGCCCTGCCAGCAGGAGACCCCCGTGCTGCGCTCGCTCGCTGCCACATACCGCGATCGCGGCCTCCAGGTGATCGGCATCTCGGTCGGCGAACTCTCGTCAACCGTTGCGGCATATGCGGAGCGCTATCAGCTCGGCTACCTACTCCTGGTCGACGTCAACAGTGAACTCTTTCGCGCCGCTGGCGCTGGTGGCATCCCAACGAAACTGATTCTTGACGCCGATGGTCGTGTCCTACGCGTGGTTACGGGACCGCTAACGCGCGAAGCGGCAGCCGCACTGGTCGAGGAGCTGCTCCCTACTCGCTAACGAAACGGAAGCGATCGCGTTCAGCCACGATGCGACCAGCGGGCGCCTGTACCTCATGACTCATCACCACCAGCCACTCGCCCGCCGCCGCCTCGGCGAAGATTGAGGCCTTCGCGTCGACGGAGACCCACGCCTCGTCGTCGTATGCCGTCACCCACCGCGGGTTCGCCTGCCAGGGGCGCATGAAGAGGTCACCGAGAAAGAGGAGGGTGCGCTCGCGACCGCGCACGATGGTGGCCTGGGAGCCTGGGGTGTGACCGCCGAGTCGACGCAGCGTGATCGTTGGGGTGAGCTCCAGCGTGCCGTCAAACGAGCGCGGTGCAGTAGCGCCGAAGAGGCGCGTGAGGCCGGGGACGTCATACGCCGCACGGGCACGAAGCGAACCGCTCGCCACGGCGGCGATCTCACGGTCGGGGGCAACGATCTGGGCGTTGGGGAAGGCGGCGGCGCCATGCTGGTCAACGAGTCCACCAGCATGATCTCGATGTAGGTGGCTCGGCACAATGCTGGCGATGCGCTCCACATCGATCCCCGCGCCGGCCAGCGCTTCGCGGGCAGAGCGCGAATCTGTATCTGCGTCGCTGACCTGCGTTCCGGCTGGCACCGCACCAGTCTCTAAAAGCACCGCACCACTCGCGTCGCTGACGTGCAAGATGTTGAGTGCCTGCAAGAGGCGGGATCGTGCATCGAGTTCGTCCGCAACCATCGGCGCCCAGGTCTCCTGGGGCACTGGACCGAAGATCGCCCCTGCATCGCTCCAGAAGGTTCCGATGCGAAGCAGGTCAACCGTGATCCCCCCGAGATTGATGCTGCGACGTTCAGTCACGAGGCTTGGCGACCCTCGCTCCGTCATGCGCCTGCTGTTCCGCATCAAATCCAACGTGCGCCGCCGACGCCGTTGGCTCCGTTTGGCCCTGATACCGGCTGCGTAGTTCGCTGCTCCCATACGGCCGTTCGACCTCGGACGACATGCGGTGGAACGAGATCTGGCCAATGCGCATCCCCGGGTAGAGCGCGATTGGTAGTCGAGCAACGTTGCCGAGCTCTAGCGTCAGGTTCCCGACCCAGCCTGGGTCAACGTAACCAGCGGTGGAGTGGATCAGCAGCCCGAGCCGTCCGAGTGATGACTTCCCATCAAGGCGTCCGAGCAGCGAGTTTCCCAACGAAATCTTCTCGCGGGTTTGACCGAGCACAAACTCTCCGGGGTGCAGCATGAACTGCTCGCCGTCAGCAACGCGCTCAATCTCGGTGAGCTCTGGCTGCTCTACGCGCGGATCAATGAAGCCGTACCGGTTATTGCGAAAGACGCGGAACGTGCCGTCGAGGTGGAGGTCGACCGAGGCCGGCTGCACATCCACTGCGTCAAACGGTGTAATCGCGATCTCGCCCGCTGCGATCGCGGTCAGGATGTCGCGGTCAGAGAGGACGCTCATGCCTCGGCCTCCACGGCGCGAACTCGACGCTTCCCCTTCCCTGCGCCCTTCTCGGTGAGCAGCTCGTCTACTTCCCGCTTGAGCGTTTCGAGGTCTTCAAACGACTGGTAAACGCTCGCAAAGCGGATATAGGCGATCTGATCAATCTCGCGAAGCGCCGCCATCGTCAACGCACCAATGCGCGCAGAGGAGAGCTCTGTTGCGCCGCTGGCTCGAATCTGTGCCTCGATCGCCTCAACGGCACGCTCGGGGGCATCGACTGGCACCGGGCGACGAGTGAGCGCGCGGCGCAGCCCTTCGAGGAGCTTCTGGGAGTCGTACTCCTGACGTTCGCCCGAGCGCTTGATGACGTAGAGCTTGGCAAGTTCGGCGCGCTCGTAGGTGGTGACGCGTGTGCCACAGATGCGACAGGCGCGACGGCGACGAATGACGGAGCCGTCATCGAGGTCGCGCGAATCAACGACGCGCGTATCCGGCTCCTTACACGATGGGCAACGCACCCTCGCTCCTCCTCACCTTCGCGCAGCTATGCGCGGAACCACCGCAGGTTGCGGTCTCGGGGAGAGTCTACACACGATCTTGTGTGCGAAGCCGCGTGGCGGGGGCTAGGAGCGGTCGCGCTCTCCGATCGCGTCACTGGCGTGCTCAAGCACGGGGAGCAGGATGGCCAGCCCGTCGCGCACCGCACCACTCCCGCCAGGGAGGTTCACGATCAGCGTTCCCTTCGCCACGCCGGCAAGGCCGCGGGAGAGGATCGCAGCAGGCGTCTGGGAGCGCCCCAGCATGCGAATCGCATCAGGGATCCCTGGAATCACCCGCTCCAGAAGCGGCGCGGTTGCGTCTGGGGTCACATCGCGTGAGCTCAGCCCCGTTCCGCCAGCGGTCAAGATCACGTCGACGGTGCCGATGTGCTGCTCAAGAACTGCGCGGATGGCATCAAGCTCGTCGGGGGCCTGTGCTCGCTGCACCTCCCAGCCGTGGGCGACAAGAGCCGCAGCAGCGAGCGTACCCGCCTTATCTTCTCGTTCGCCGGCATGAATCGAGTCGCTGACCGTGAGCACCAGAATTGATCGCGGCGTATCACTCATCTGCGCATACTACTGCTACGCGGCGCCAACGAGGCTGCGAATGATCAGCATCGCGGCTCCAGCACCGAGGAAGAGGTTCAGCAACATGAATCGGCGCCATGCGGAGCGCGCCGCCTGATGCGTTGGGCGGCCGGCGATCAGCGGCAGAAGAGAGAGGATGCTCGCCAGCGGCAAGAGCGCCGCAATGCGCTGCAGCGGTTCGCCCTGAGCGAGCAGGAGGAGCCCCGCCACGGCGTAGAGCGAGATGGCGAACCACCCCCCGCCACGAACGCCAAGAAGTGTTCCGACCGTTGCAATCCGACTCCGTCGATCCGCATCAACATCCTGCAACGCTCCCACTACATGGCTCCCCATGTTCCAGAAGAAGAAGGCCGCCAGCGGCGCAACCCAGGACTGCTGAAACGCACCGCCGAGTGCGAGACCGGCAACTGCAGGGATCACGAAGTGCGTAGCAGAGATGGCCGCATCCAAGATCGGGACAGCACGAGCGCGGACGAACCATGGCGCGCTGTACGCCGTTGCGAAGGCGATAGCAAGGAGGCACATGATTGGAACGGTGGTGGTGCCCGTTAGCAGGAAGAGCGCAGCTGTGCCTGACGCAAAGAGGAGGAGGCGTCGCAGCGTTGGCAGATCGCCGTTCTGCAGCAGCGCGCCCTCGGCACCGCCCTTGCGCGGGTTCTTTCGATCGGTAGCTAAATCGTAGAGATCGTTGATGCCATAGAGATAGAGGTTGTAGGCGACGCCCCACCAGAGAACGAGCGGCAAGAACCATGCGCCAACCGACTCCCCCGCCCCAGCGGCGAGCGCGCCACCGGCGAACGGTAGCGCGGTGTTGATCCACGAAACTGGGCGCGAAGCTAAGAGCAGCCGCCACCAGCGATCCTTCGTTGCGCGAGCTGATGCCGTCAGTTGCGCAGCGAACAGGGCAAACGCTGCTGCGTAGAGCAGATCTTCAATAGGTGCAAACCCGAGCATCACCCCTGAACGCGGTTCGCTTGGATAATCAAACAAGCCTGCAGCGCACATAGCGTTGTCAAAGATCAGCGTCAGCCCGAGAAATATGGCGACGCTCCAACGACTCGCCTGGCTGCGTGCAAGAAGTGGCGCAGCAAGGAGCAGCGCCCCAGCCGCGAGTCCTGCAGTTGCCGCCGTGTATTCGCCACCAATATCCGCGAGGAGCGCTCCCCCTGATACGAAGAGCCCAAACAGGATTGCCGCGCCGATCCGACGTGCTGAAAGCTTCGCCTCCCGCCCTCCTCCGCGAGGCTCGCCGATGCTCATAAGCACCACGACGAGGGCGGCGAGTGCAGCGAGAAGTGGGGCCTCTTCGATCGGCAGCCCTGCATCAAGCGCACCACGACCGGGGAGCATCAGCAGTGTTGCGGAGAGTGGCGTGACAAACCAGCCGCGCCAAATGCCGACGGCATCAACGAGCAGGAAGGCCACCGTGGTGATGGCTGCCACTGGCAGGAGCACCTGGCGCGTCACTGGGAGGGCGAAGCGCTTAACCAGGCCGTGCACCCCGATGGCTGAGAGCGCGATGAGGGCGAGGTAGGCGGCGCCCATCACCGTGTGCGCGCCGTAATCCGATACGAGATGAGCGAGATCACCGCGAGAGCGAGGCAGAAGAGGAGCGCCGCCAAAATCCAGAAGGACTCTGGGTAGAGCTGCACCAGTCGGTCCGTCGCGGGATTGAAGGTCCATGTTCCCGCGGCAAAGAAGAGTCCATGGAAGAGGGAGAACGTTGCATCGAAGGCGAGCGTGAAGGCGGCGGCGGCAACGAGGGCACCGCCGACAATGAGCGCCGCGCCGTCGCGAATCGCGGCCCGTAACCAGGCACGGCGGCGAAGGCGAGCGAGAATCAAAACGAGCAGCCCACCGAGCCCAGCGACAAGCACTGCCCGCAGGAGGCCACCGACATCAACAAGGTGCGAGCGCTCCCCGGCGGAGAGGAGGGGGGCGTCGCCGAGCGGAGCATCGAAGGCACCGTCGGTGAGCAGGTCTCCGACCAGGGCGTCTGAGAGCGCGTCAGCCATAGCTGGCTCCACCCCGAGCACTGCTGGGGCGTCGCTCACCCGCAGCAAGAGGTGCACGACGGGTGGCGTAAGGAAGATGGCCGTCGTTGCGCCAATGGCCAGAGCAGCTGCGGCGAGGGCGAGGAGCGCCCGCCGCAAGAGGCGGCGGAGGGGCTTCACGCGTCGGCGAGGACCTGCCCCTGCTCCCACCACGAGCGGAGGGAGAGCGGGTCAGGGAGTGGGAGGCCAAACGTCTCTGCCGTCGTCATCACGACAGCCTGGAACTGCTCCCACGGGGCTGCGGCAAGGGTTTCGACGCCGCCATATCCCGCCTGGGCCAGGAGCTCGTGCTCAGCAGGCCCCAGGAAGGCGAGATTGAGCAGGAGGGCCTCATCGCGCCACTCGGCAACGTCGGCGGTCGACGCGTCGGTCTGATCTGCGAGGGTTTGGCGGCGGGTTGGGGTCTCCGTACGCTCGAGCAGGAGGCCGGTGGTGAAGATCCCCTGCGCCTCGAGGCGCGCCAGGTGGACCGGCTCGATGCGCGTGAGCTCTGTTATTGCTGGCATGGCTCCCCCTTTCCCTCTCCCGCAGCCTAGCGCCTCTCACGAGCCTGTGGAGAGCCGCATTTGTTACAGAATACTGTAACAGTTGCGAAATATTGCGGTATCGCAACATGACGCCGAAAATTTGCGATACTTACCCACAGCGATCCAAAGAGGTCGCAGAAGCATAAAGGGAGGTCCATTGATGAGCGCAGCAGATGCCTATCAGTTGGTCTACAACTTCATGTCCCTCGCCATTGCGGCGATGGGCGCAAGCTTCTTCTTCTTCGTCTCCGTACGCGGGAGTCTGAAGGAGGGGAACCGGATGGCGGTAACGCTCTCAGCCGTAGTTGTGCTGATCGCGTTCTACCACTACGTCCGAATCTTCGACTCGTGGGTTGCCTTCGGCACCTCGGGCGGGGCAGTTCCGTTCAACGAGGCGTATCGATACGTGGACTGGCTCCTGACGGTGCCACTCCTCGTTGCTGAGCTCGTGCTCGTACTCAAGCTCGACAAGAAGCTTGAGAGCACGCTCATCAAGCGAAACGTTGTCTATGCGTTCTTGATGATCGCAACGGGCTACGTCGGCGAGATGACGAACATCACGTCGGTTGACTTGGCCTCGCCGCGCACCATCTGGGGCGCGATCAGCTCAGTCTTCTTCGTCCTGATCCTCCGCGACCTGTTCGGTGGCATCGATGCCTCGATCAAGAAGCAGAGCAAGGACATCCAGGGGATCTTCAAGATCCTTCGCGTCGTGCTTATTGCGACGTGGGGCGTCTACCCAATCGCCTATCTGCTCCCAGCAATCGCTGGCAACCTTGGCCTTACGGCCCAGGACGGCCTCGTGCTGAAGCAGATCGGATACACGGTTGCAGACATCCTGGCCAAGCCGGGCTACGGTCTCCTCATTTGGAAGATCGCAACCCTGAAGAACGGTTCTTCGAAGTAATCCCCTTCCGACGGGAAACCGTCGGGTTCGGATACAGGAAAAGGCCCGGGGGAAACCCCGGGCCTTTTCTATTGCTCACAAATGTGGTCGGGGCGACTGGATTCGAACCAGCGACCTCTTGCACCCCATGCAAGCGCGCTACCAAGCTGCGCTACGCCCCGAGTGGGTCTAAAGTTTTGGCAGTCTATCAGGAGCCTAGCGCCACTCCCCCGCTGGAGAGCGACCGAGCAGCGCGCGTGCGATCACCTCTATGGTCGTCCCTCCGCTGATCGCCGCAACAACCGCTGCCGTAATCGGCATCTCTAGCTTGTGCGTCGCTGCAAGCTGCAGGGCACCGTGCGCAGTGCCGATCCCCTCCACCGTTGCGCCAATCTTGTCGACCGCAGCCTGCACGCTCATGCCGCTCGCGAGGAGCGCGCCGAGCTTTGCATTGCGCGAACCGGTGTTTGATGAGGTGACAACGAGGTCACCAACACCTGCGAGTCCACAGGCGGTCTCGGTGCGACCGCCGCACGCTTCAGCCAGGCGTGCCATCTCGGCAACGCCGCGCGAAAGGAGCGCCGCTGCGGCGTTCTCGCCATACCCCAGCGCACGGACAGCACTCACAGCGATGGCGATGACGTTCTTTAGTGCCCCGCTGATCTCAACACCAACTACGTCGTCTGTCAGGTAGAGACGCAGGGTCGGTCGAACCAGCCGTGTGCGCAGTGACTCCACAATATGGGTTGGCCCAGCAAGTACGGCCGCAGCGGGCCTCCCAAAAGCGATCTCGCTGGCGAGGTTGGGGCCAGACAAGACGGCGAGGCGCTCCGAGTCCGCACCCGCAGCGATCAGCAGCTCTGAGGGCCGAGCACCGTTCAGTGACAGTCCTTTCGAAGCGATCACCGTGGGTGCGCTTCCGGCAGCCTCCACAATTCGCTGGCTTGTCTCTGGATCGAGCTCCGTGGAAGGGATGGTGACCACGAAGGTGTCTTCGGCACTCAACGTGGCAAGCGCATCGGTGGCGCTGAAGATGTTGATCGAGGCTGGCAACGCAACTCCAGGGAGGCGTCGTGCGTTGACGCGCGCGCTGCGCAGGAGCGCCGCTTCATCAGTGGTTCGTGCGAGTAGTTCAATGGCGGGGGCTGGCCGACCCTCACCCTGCTCCTGGCTCCAGAGGAGCGCAAGGGCGGTCCCCCATGCTCCAGCGCCGAGAATGCGGATGGTGCTCATGCGCGTGAGGCTGGCTTCGCCTTTGCAGGTGCCCGCTTGGTTGAGCGCGAGGAGCGGCCACGCTCTCGCCCCTCTTCGGCCTCCCGCTCACGGACGACGATACGGATTGGCGTCCCCATCAGGGGGTACTTCTCGCGGATCTGATTCTCCAGGAAGCGTTGCCAGGTGAAGTGCACCTGAGCGGCATTTCGTGCGAAGACCACGAAGGTCGGGGGCGGTGTCGAGGCCTGAGCCGCATAGAGGATCTTTGGGCGTTTGCTGCCGCTATGGGCTGGCTCCTGGCGGGCCACCGCCTCAGCGATCAGGCGGTTCAGCACCCCGGTCGGGATGCGCAAATTCCGGGCATCGGCGGCGGCAACCGCTGCGTCGAGCACCTTCGTCGCTCGCAACCCAGTCACCGCTGAGATGGAGACGAGCGGAGCGAAATCAAGGAATGGTGCCTGGCGACGAAGCTTCCCCTCGATCTCGTCAAAGGTGAAGCCGTCCTTCTCGATCAAGTCCCACTTGTTCAACACCAGCACGAGGCCCTTCCCGGCGTCGATCACTGAGCCTGCAATGTGTAGATCTTGCGCCTGGAGGCCGGTCGATGCGTCGATGAGGAGCAGCGCGACGTCGGCGCGGTCGAGCGCGCGTACAGAGCGGACCGTTGCCCACTTGTCTGCTGACGGGCCAGAGGCCACCTTGCCACGCTTGCGGATGCCGGCGGTGTCGACGAGGGTGATCTGACGCCCTGCGTGCAGCAGCGTCTCGTCAATGGCGTCGCGCGTTGTGCCGGCAACCTCGCTCACTACCGTGCGCTCACTACCGATGAGTTTGTTGAGGAGGCTCGACTTGCCGACGTTCGGACGCCCCACGATCGCGACGGTCACTTCACCCTCGATATAGGGGGTTCCCGCATCTTCTGGGAGCGCTTCAAGTCGCTCAACGATCACGTCAAGAAGATCACCCGAACCGATCCCATGCTGCGCGCTGACCGTATGGAGGCGATCGAACCCGAGGATTGAGAACTCCTGGGCGGCGCGATCGCGCTCAATATTGTCCGCCTTGTTCGCCACAAGGATGATCGGCTTACCGCTGCGACGCAGCAGCTGCGCCACTTCGGCGTCGCCAGGGTTCGGACCAGTCGCTGCATCGACGAGCAGCAGAATCAGGTCGGCAGCATCCACGGCGATGCGCGCCTGGTCTTGCACCCCAATCTCAATCGGATCACCGACGGCGGGCTGCATACCACCCGTGTCCACCACACGAAAGCGCATCCCATTCCATTCAACGATGCCGATGAGTCGATCGCGGGTGGTACCGGCGCGATCCTCAACGACCGCACGGCGCTCACCAACAAAGCGATTGAAGAGGGTGCTCTTTCCTACGTTCGGGCGACCAACCAGTGCGACAAGTGGCAGACGACGCGGCAACGACTCGACTTCGACCTCTGCCTCGAGATCTTCCTCACTCATGCTGGGGTGTTGTTCGTAATTGAGGTGGTGCGGTATTGCGGCGTGGCGGCAGCCTCCAGGGCTGCGCGGGCGATGGATGCCGCATTTGTGCGCACGTGATCGGTGCCCCCGAGTTCGGCAATCCTGAGTGCGACGCGCTCAAGATCCTCAATCGGGGTGCTGGTTCCGCCGGTGATGCCAACGGTGTGGATGTTCGCAAACAGGTCAGGGTCAGTGAGCCCCTGCGCAGATTCGATTTGAACAGCGTGCGTGCCACCGATCTCGCAAAGACGCGTGAGCTCCTTCGTATTGGCGCTCCGTGTGCCGCCGACGACGATCATCAGCTGCACCTCGCGCGCGACCGCAATGGTGTCCTCCTGGCGGCGAATCGTGACGGGGCAGACCGTGTTGATCACCTTGAGTTCATGGCATCGTGAGACTAGGAATGCTGCCAGGCGCTCAAACTTCCATGGTGGCTGGGTAGATTGGGTGATCAGGGCCATGCGCTTCCGACGCGGAATGAAGGCCCAGTCCTCCTCTTCGTCGACGAGGATGGCGTTGGGGGCGAACCCGAGGAGGCCGACGACCTCTGGGTGATTCGGTGTGCCGAGGAGAACGATGTCGTACCCTTCTTCAACAAGTCGAGCGAGTTCGCGGTGCTCTTGCGTCACCCAGGTGCAGGTGCCGTCAATCACCTCGAGCCCGCGCTCTGCCGCACGTCCGAGTACCTCTGGGGTTACGCCATGTGCGCGAATGACAACGGCGGTGCCCGAAGCGACCTCATCGAGGTGGTCAACGTTCTTAATACCGCGGGCACGCAGGTCGGCGATCAGCCCCTCGTTGTGAACGACATGCCCGAGGGTATGGGTATCTTTTCCGGAGGCGCTGGCGATCTTGGCCTTATCTATGGCCTCACGAACGCCATAGCAGACGCCGGTGCGCTTCGCGATAACAATGTTCTCAACACTTCCCACCTGGGCATTATCGCGCAACCCGCCCCTAGGGCCGATTCGCCTCAGGAAGGAGGGCTGCGACGGCACCATGGATGGCGCCACTCACCGCGGCGAGCTCGGGTCGTGACCCTTCCGCACGAGGAATCTCCACAGGCTCCCCAATGGTCAGGGTGACGCGGGGGACGCGACGTGGGATCAGGGAGCCCTTCCGCCAGAGGCCGTCCGTGCCCGTGACCGCAACTGGCAGTACGGGGACGCCGCTCCGTAGTGCGAGGAGCGCCGCCCCATCACGAAACGGGCGCAGGATGCCGTCGGGCGAGCGTGTCCCCTCCGGATAGATGCCGAGGATCCGCCCTTCGCTGAGGATGCGTTCGGCCAACCGGAACGCCTCAAGGTCGGCGGCACCGCGTCGAACCCCAAAGACACCGTTCACCCGCAGGAACCAGCCGACCAGCGGCCAGCGCATCGCCTCCGCCTTCCCCATCCAGGTCATCGGGCGACCGGTCGCGGGGGTGAGCCAGCAGGCGAGTAGGACTGGATCAACCCACGAGATGTGATTTGAGGTGAGCAACACCGCCCCTGTCGCGGGGATTCGCTCGAGGCCGCTCACCACAATCTCGCCAGCCAGACGCTGAATCGCCCACCGGCCAAATCGCTCCGATAGGCGCATGCCGAGCGGGATGCGCTCACTCGTCATCGCGCGACCTTGCGTGCCTCAGCCATGACCCGCTGCACCACATCGGCAAGCGCCATCTGATCGGTGTGAATGGTGATGGCATCCGCCGCCGCAACCAGTGGGGCGACGGGGCGAGCCCGATCCTCGGCGTCGCGCGCAATCAGGCTGGTGAGGATCGCCTGGTGCTCCGACGAGCCAACCGCAAAGCCGCGCTGCAGGGCACGTCGCCTTGCCCGTTCCTCCGCGGTCGCATCGAGGAAAATCTTGCACTCTGCGTCGGGGAGCACCACCGTGCCGATGTCACGACCTACAAGGACTGACCCGCCACGACTCGCAACGTTTCGCTGCACTGCACGAAGGGCATCTCTTACGCTCGCGATCGATGCGACCGCAGGTACGTAGAGCTCAACGTCTGCCGCTTCAAGCTGAGAGTCTGCAAGGGTCACGTCGCCAACAACCATGGTGAAACTTAACCCGCTCCCCTGTACGTCGGTGGTGCGGGCTAACTCTGTGAGGTCGCGACGCACCTGCTCGTAGATGGCGCCAGCCACATCAGCCGCCGTGATGGGAGCCGTGAACCAGCCGAGATCAATGGCGCGTCGGGTAATTGCTCGATAGAGCAGACCCGTATCAAGAAATCCAATGCCGAGCGCTTCCGCTACGAGCCGACCGACACTGCTCTTCCCACTTGAGGCTGGGCCGTCAATGGCGATGCGCACTATCTGCTCGTGGGTGCGACCGGTCGCGCCTTGCTCTTTGGCGCTGCAACGAGAGCGCGCGTGAGCTCCTGTCGTTCGGATTCGGTGATGAGGCGCAGTTCGCCGGGAGTGAGCCC
>JAEMRB010000002.1:0-8474 GCA_016463555.1 Chloroflexota bacterium | reverse complement strand
TGAGCTCCTGTCGTTCGGATTCGGTGATGAGGCGCAGTTCGCCGGGAGTGAGCCCGCCGAGGCGTACCGGCCCATATCCGACGCGGATCAGGCGCAGGACGGGGTGACTGATCGCGCCATACAGACGGCGAACCTCATGGTGTCGCCCCTCCCCAATCGAGATGAAGCTCCACTGGCCCGGGTCCATGTCACCACCGCGCACATCTTCTGGAAGATCGTCATCACGGTGAACACCGCGTGCCTCGATCGCATGCGCCCAGCCATCGGTGAGTCGGATGCCTGCGCGCAACCGTTGAAACTCGGCCTCCGCAACCATTGCCTTGGTCGCCGCGGCATAAGCTCGACGCAGACCGGCACGAGGGTGCGCGAGTGGCGAGACGACGCGACGCTCCTCTGTGAGCAGCAGCAGCCCTTCGCTCTCGCGATCGAGTCGCCCGATTGAGAGCATGCGCGCTGCGCGCTCGGCGCCAAGCGCAGGCGTTAACGCTTGTGGCAGGGTCACGGTGGCGTAGGGATCAGCGTGCGTGGTGGTGACGCCCACCGGTTTGTACCAGGCGAACACCTCTGCGCCACCCAACTCGTCCCCACTCTCCACCGAGGGGCGCGGCTTCGCTACGAGGACCTTGCCATCGAGCTCAAGGGGGGCGAGCGCGTCCAGTCGCTCCCCCAGCGCCACGGCACGCCCCGCCGTAGTGACGCGATTTCCGGCGATGGCCGTGTCGGCACCGCGACGAGAGAGGCCAGAGCGTTCGGCAACAAGGACGTTGACCCGAATCAGATCAGTCAGTTGCGGCGTCCTCTTGCGCAGGGGTGCTCGGTGCTCCGGTATCTACATCAGCTTCGTCGCCACGCGCTGTTGAAGAGTCAAGGGCCTCACTGCGCAGATCAAGGTGACGAAGCGCCTCGGCATCACCTTCGAGCGCTGGCAGATCGGCCAGCGAGCCGAGACCGAATCGACGGAGGAACTCAAGCGTCGTTGCGTAGCGAATCGGCCGCCCAGCAGTCTCCAAGCGCCCGGCCTCTTCGATGAGCCCCCGCTCAAGGAGCAGCCGGAGTGCGTAGTCTGCATCGACTCCGCGAATCTCTTCGATGCCGCCCTTGGTGACCGGTTGGCGATAGGCGATGACGGCGAGCGTCTCTAGCGGGGCCGCCGTGAGGTCAGAGCCTCCGGTGCCGACCCAGGCGAGCACCGCTCGGGCCTGCTCTGCGCCACTAGCCAGTTGCAGCTCGTCGCCGTGGGTGATCAGGGTGATACCGCGCTGCGCAAGGTTCGCGGTGAGCGCCGTTACGAGACGATCGAGATCGCTCTTCGACGCCTCAAGGAGCTTCGCAGCCTCTCGCCGGGTGATGGGACGATCAACGACGAAGAGGAGTGCCTCAAGATCTTCGACCGTGGCCACCCAAGGCGCTGCAGCCACGCTATCTCGTTCATCACTCATTCGCTCACCCCCTGCAGAATTGTTATTGGACCCCACAGCACATCTTGACGCACCTCGACCTCTCGCTGCTTGGCGAGTTCTAGGAGGGCTAAGAATGTCACGGCGATGAACGATCGGTCCTGCCGGTCGCCGAGAAGGGTCTCCAGATCTACCCCCACCACGCCGTTCAGGCGGACCGCCTCACGGATGGCCGACAGGCGCTCGCCAATAGAGACCTTCATTCCAACAGGGACGGCGGAGAGGGCGGCGAGCGGCTTGCGTCGCAGGGCGATGCGGACCATTGCACGGATGAGCCGCTTAGGGTCTGACTTCGTTGGCACGACTGGCTCTACTGGCGCCGCCTTCGGGCCAGGGAGCTGGCGCGTTGGGGGCTCGCGGTACCAGAGCGGCTGCGTCAGACGATCACCCAAGACCCGCGCCGCATCACGGAAGACCCGATAACGCAACAGCCGAATGCGCAGCGTATCGGCCTCATCCTCAACGTCGAGATCATTCACCAGATCTGGAGCGGCAGCGATCGGACGTGGCAAGAGTGCGCGGCTCTTGAGCACAATGAGCTGAGCCGCCACCGAAACAAACGACGAGAGTGTCTCTAGACGATCGTCAGGAATCTCAGCGAAGTAGCGCAGGAACTCATCGGCAAACCCTGCGAGTGGAACACGACGCACATCCAACTCATCGCGCTCAATCAGGGCAAGCAGTAGGCCGTACGGACCGCTGAACTCCCCCAGCGCCACATAGGAGCGCGTTCGGCCGAAGAGTCCGCCCTGCTCTCTGCGAAAGATGACCCCCTCAATATCGGGGACCGATGGATCAGGGAGCTCAAAGCCCTCTGCGATTCCGCGACCACTCATCGCGTCACACCGCTATCGAGATCAAGGAGCAGACGAACGCGTGCATCAATTCCAGCGGCCCGCCCTCGATGAGCAGAGCTTGACTCCTGGCGCGCCAGCTCCTGAAGGATCGTGATGGTGCCCCGCGTGGCGCCAAGCTTGGCAGCGAGCGTAGGTGCGACCGATGCGTGGAGGCGCAACGTCTGTCGCGCGCGTGCGAAGGGGCCGCGTGCCCGCCCTGTCACCGGAGAACCCTCAAGCACATGGATCACACGGGGCAGAAGAGCGACGTGTCCCTTGGGGAGGTCGTGAAGGAGCGCTGCGAGCTGGTCGTCGCCTTTCGCGCCGAGGCGCCGAAGGCTGGCTGCGGTACGCGTTGCAGAGGCCTGGTCGGCAGGGTGCGCAGCGGCAAAGGCGCGGCGCGCTCGGGGTGTGGCCCGTAGGGCTCGGAGATGTGCGTCGCCCGCTGCTCCGACGGGGGCAGCGAAGCCGAGGCGGGCTACCTGCTGACGGCCGACCGCCTGAAGGTGCGAAAGCACCTGCTGGAGTCGGTGGGCACGAGTCACAGCATTCACACCTGAATCCTACCGCCTCGCGGGCTGCCTAGGCCCGCGGGTGGGCCTTCCGATACGAATCCCGCACGTGGCTCCCGAGCAGGTGGGTGTAGAGCTGGGTGGTTGCGATGTCGGCATGGCCGAGGAGTTCCTGCACCACACGGAGGTCTGCCCCGCCATCGAGGAGGTGCGTCGCAAACGAGTGGCGCAACGTGTGGGGGTGGATCTCGCGTCCGAGGCTTGCCGCCACGGCAGCAGTACGAATCGCAGACCAGGCCGACTCCCGCCGCAGCCGCACGCCGCCGCGCGCCAAGAGGAGCGCCTTCGGCTCTGGGGCGGATCCGCTCGCACGGCTCGGCGCCTGCTGATGAATCGCACGCCAGTGGCCGAGGTAGGCCTGAATCGCATCCTGCGCCGGCTCACCGATGGGGACGATGCGCTCCCGTCGACCCTTACCGAAGAGCCTTACTGAACCGTCGTCTAGATCGAGGGAGTCCAGGTCCAGATCAACGATCTCACTGACGCGACCACCCGATCCGTAGAGGAGTTCACCGAGTGCGCGGTTCCGCGCCGCATTCGCACGTGCGACGTCGCTCTCGTCGGCGGGAGTTCCAAGCGCGGTGAGTAGTCGCTCAACCTCTTCTACGCCCAACACCGTCGGCAGGGTACGGCGTGACCGCGGCAGATCGATCTCATCACTAATGGAGCGCGCAATGATCCCTTCACCCTCCGCGAATCGATAGAGAACGCGCAGCGCTGCAGCTCGCCGCCGCATGGTGGAGAGGGCGTTGCCAGGCTGGGCGATCCACTCCTGCGCCGCCTTGGCGGAGCTCTTCCAGGCACCACTCGCGCCGAGTGATTCCGCAAACGATTGATAGTCCCCGCGATAGGCGGCGAGGGTGCGCGGTGCGAGGTTCCGCTCTACTCCGAGATAGAGGATGCAGGAGTCAATCAGGCGATCAATCTCGCTCCGTGACGCCGTGGGCATTAGCGGCCGCGACGTGCGTTGGCCAAGAGTTCGTTGGCGGCGGCGGTTGCGCCGCTGCCAGCCCCTTCGCCGGCCAACATGGCGGCAAGCTCTACCACCCGCTCCTCGTCGGTAAGTCGCTGCACCTGCGTCAGGGTGCGACCATCCACCTCACGCTTTGAGACGCGCAAGTGAATGTCAGCTTGTGCCGCCACCTGCGGCAGGTGCGTGACGCAGAGGACCTGGTGCTGTGCGGAGATGCGGCGCAGGCTTCGCCCGAGAGTCTCCCCCGCCCGCCCGCCGAGCCCCGCATCAATCTCATCAAAGACCAGGGTGCGCGCCTCACTTGCATCACTGAGCGCCTCTTCAATCGCGAGCGAGACTCGACTCAACTCACCGCCAGAGGCGATCTTGGCAATGGGTCCGGCTGGCTCGCCCGCATTCGGGGCAAACATGAACGAAACGTCGTCTCCGCCCCCCTGATCGACGGCGCATGGCACCCCCTCAACGAGTGGATCGCCATCTGTGCCGCCGCGGGGCGCAAGCGGGATCGCGAAACTTGACGGCAGGTCGAGCGCAGTCAGTGCTGCGTTCACCGCCGATGCCAGCGTGGCGGCGCCCGCACGTCGCACCATGCGAAGTGCGGTGGCGGCCTCGCCGATGCGTGCGTTGAGCGCAGTGAGCTGCTGGGTAATCGCAGTGCGGCGCTCCTCTGCGCCATCAAGACGCGACACCTCTTCGCGTGCGCGCGTGAGCGCGACAAGGAGACCCGCCTCGTCGGTGCGGAAGCGTCGCTGCAGCGCCAGCAGGAGCGTCAGCCGATCCTCAAGCTCACCCAGGCTGCGCGCACCTCCCGCGAAGGGTGTGAGTCCCGCCGCCTCGCGGCCAAGGTCGTCAATCTCAATGGAGAGTGCGCTGATCCGCTCTTGCAGCGCTGCGGCGTCGCCATCAAGCCGAGCCAACTCTCGCGCGATCCGCTCAGCGATCGCCGCACGGGCGCGCAAGCCGCTGCGGTCCTCGTTCAACGCCTCCCGCAGCTCGTCATGCAAGGCAGAGATGCGCTCGCTATTTGAGGCGCGACGCAACTCCTCCTTGAGCTCCGCCTCTTCCCCCTCGCGAACCTCGGCGGCCTCAAGATCGTCTCGCTCTGTGCGCGCAACTTCCAAAAGGGCGAGACGACGCGCGTCATCGCCACCGAGGCCTTGGAGCTCCTCGTGCAGGGTGCCGCGCTGCTGAATGAGGCTGGCGACCTCGGCACGATGCCCCTCGGCCTTCGACCATCGGTCGAGCAGCTCGCGCTGCCGCCCAGGGTCACCGAGGCGCTGCTGGTCATGTTGGCCATGAATATCAATGAGTGGGCCGATCTCGCCAGCGAGGCGGCCGATTGTCACCAACTCGTCGTCAATGCGGGCGACGGAGCGCCCCTCGGCGTACACCTCACGAACGGCGATCTGGTCGCGACCCTGCGCTGAAATTTGTAGATCGACACGGAGGCGGTCGGATCCGGCGCGTACCGCCCCTGAGTCTCCGCGACCACCGCGCGCGAGCGCGAGAGCGTCAACGAGGAGTGACTTCCCCGCCCCAGTCTCGCCGGTGAGCACGGTGAGGCCGAGCCCAAATTCCACACGAACCGCATCGATGATCGCGAGGCCCGCCACGCCAAGCTCGCGAATATGCGAACCCTTCGGCGCACTCACCGTGGGAGGAGGTCGACCTTCTGGCGGACCAGATCCCAGAATGGGGCGGCGCCCTGCAGTTCAACGAAGTTGATTGGCTGCTCTGCTTCAGTGACGGAGACGCGATCGCCAATCTCGAGTGGCTGATCGATCCAACCGTCAATAGAGACCACCGCATCTTCGCCCTGCACCACCGTACAAGTTACGGTTTGTGATGCAGAGACGGTGACGGAGCGCAGCGTTGCAAGATACGCGGCAATCGGCGTCACGATGAGATTTCGACTCGTAGGCTCAAGGATTGGACCGCCGGCTGAGAATGAGTAGCCGGTTGAGCCAGTTGGCGAGGAGACGATCACGCCGTCAGCGATGTAGGTGGCCAGGTGGCTCTCACCAACGGCGACATCGAGCCGAAGGACGCGTGGAAGGCGACCGCGAGCGACGACCACGTCGTTCAGCGCGTCAAGCTGTTCGGTGCGCCCGTCGCCGTAGTGAATCGTTGCGCGGAGCGCCATGCGTGGCTGCGTCGTCCAACGCTTGGCATGGAGGGCGTCGAGGGTCGGCTCAATCTGGAACGCCTCAGCGCGCGCAAGGAAACCGATCTTGCCAAGGTTGACGCCGAGTAGCGGGGTGGTGGTACCGGCGACGGAAGAGGCGGCACGCAGGAAGGTGCCGTCGCCACCGAAGGAGATGAGGACCTCGGTGCCAGGGAGCGCTGACCGCACAGCGGCAACCTCTTCGGCCGCGTGCCCCCAGCACTCAACGCCGTTTGCGGCACACCAACCGGCGGCCTCATCCCACGCCTCTTGGGCAAGGTCGTTGGTCGGGTTGTAGACAAAACCGAAGCGGCGCATGGCTACATCATCGCACATGGGAAACAGCGTTCGCGTTCCCTGCAGGGGGCTGCGGGGCATGGCGAGCGGCGGGGATTACTGGTTGCGCGCGCTCCAGGCGGCCCGGATACGGCGCTCAATCCCAGCCTCGTCGAGGCCGATCAGCGTGCGGAGATCGGCAACGCTGCCGTGGTCAACGAAGCTGCCAGCCGGGATCCCGATCGTGGCGATAGAAGCCTTGACGCGGCGGCCAGTTGCCGCTTCGTGTGCTGCCAGCGACTCCACAACGGCACCACCGAATCCACCAGCCTCAACGCTCTCTTCAAGCGTCACGATCAAGTCAGCGGTCTCGCCGTAGCGGCGCACCATTGCGTGATCAAGCGGATTTGCCCAGATGGCGTTCACGAGCGCGACGGAGATTCCCTCGGCGCGCAGGCGTGCGGCGATCGGCGCGACGCGCTGAATGATTGGCCCAAAGGCCATGATCGCGATCTGGTTCCCCTCTTCGAGCACCTCTGAAACGCCAACAGGCAGGATCGTTGGCGCTACCTCTGGAACGCCCACCACGCTGTCGCGTGGGTAGTGCAGGGCGAATGGGTGATCTTGTGCCAGCGCGGTGCGAACAAGCGAGCGCAGCTGCTGCTCATCCTTCGGCGATGCAACAAGGAGCCGTGGAATCTGACGCTGGGCGGTAAGCATGAACATGCCCTGATGGCTCGTGCCATCTTCGCCAACCAGGCCCGCACGGTCCACCCCGATCAACACCGGCTGATCGTTCTGGCAGACGTCATGCACGATCTGGTCCCACGCTCGCTGCAGGAAGGTTGAGTAGATCGCGACCACCGGACGACCACCGCCCATGGCGATACCGGTCGCCGCAGCAATAGCATGCTGCTCGGCGATGCCAACGTCGTAGAAGCGATCGGGATAGGCGGTGGCGAACTTGTCGAGCCCGGTCCCCGTCGGCATCCCTGCCGTAATGGCCACGATGCGCCGGTCGGACGCAGCGGCGGCGACTACCTCTGCGGCGAAGAATGAGGTGTAGTTCGGCACCTTGGCCGGCGTCGCGATTGGATCCGCACCCGCCTTCCCGTAGCTGTCGGTGGCGCCAACCGGAACCTTGGGGAGTGCTGCGCCGTGGAAGGTGATTGGATCGACCTCCGCTGGGCGATAGCCCCGACCCTTCTGCGTGCGCACATGCACGATGACAGGTCCTTGCAATGTGAAGGCCTTGGTGAATGCCTCTTCAAGTTGTACTCGGTTGTGTCCGTCGAGAACGCCGACGTAGGTGATGCCGAGGTCTTCAAAGAGGCGCCCTGGCTCTTGCACGAAGGAGACGACGGAGCGGCGCAAGCTCTTCGACCATGCAGCAAGTTGCGTGCCAACGAGCGGCACGCGCGAGATGGTGCGGTCGTACCAGCCCTTACTCTCGCGCCAACGTCCTGAGAGCTTCACCTTTGAGAGATAGGTGGAGATTGCTCCGACCGTTGGCGAAATGGACATCTCGTTGTCGTTGAGCACGATCAGGAGCGGTGTGCCGCGATCGCCAATATCGTTGAGTGCCTCCAGGCTGAGGCCGCTCATCAGTGCCGCGTCGCCAACGATGACCGCGACCTTCTCGTTGCTGCCGCGAACATCGCGCGCTAATGCCAGCCCCTGGCCGATCGAAATTCCGGTGCCAGCATGCCCGCCATCAAACACATCGTGTGGAGACTCGGTGCGTCGTGGGAAGCCACCGATGCCGCCGAGTTGTCGCAGCGTACCGAACCGCGCAAGGCGGCCAGTCAGCAACTTATGTGGGTACGCCTGGTGTCCGGTGTCAAAGACGATGCGGTCCACCGGCGAGTTCATCACTCGATGAAGGGCGACCGTCAACTCCACAACGCCGAGGCTCGGCCCGAGATGCCCACCGGTAACGGCGGTCGTGGCGATGATGGCGGTGCGAAGCTGCTCTGCGATCTGGTCGAGCTCTGCACTTGAGAGCGCCTTGAGGCCGGCGGGGCCGTCGAGGCGAGCGAGCAGCGAGTCGGCGCCAACGGCGCGCAGTGCGACCCCTTCGTCAGGCATCCTCGTCCTCCTCTTCGTCGCCGGTCAGCGCCGTTGATCCATCAGGGAGCAGCTCTTCGACTCGCAGGCGTGCCGCCTGCAACTGCGCCTCGGCGTGCTTCTGGAGCG
>JAEMRB010000166.1 GCA_016463555.1 Chloroflexota bacterium | reverse complement strand
CGATCAACCCAGCATCGAGCAGCTGGCTGGCGATAGCGGCGGTCCCCGTTCCTGCAGCGATCTCCACCGTTACCAAGGTGGTGTCGCTTCCGGCAGGATCAGTCGTGCGGGTGCCGAGACGCTCCTCGATGATGTCGCTAATGATCGGCAGCGTGGCGATCCCTAGTGAGCGCACACCCGCTGTGACAAGCGTGTCACCAATGAGTGGTGGAGCGGCAACACGGAAGAGCACCGCAGCGATGAGGACTCCTGCAACGACGCGCACGAGGGTAGTTCTGCTCATTTGGTTGACTCCCGCACGTCAACGGCCAGAGTGGTTGGATCGACGAGCAACTCTGGATTGAGCGCATCTTCAAGGATCAGCCGTGCCGCTTCTTGATCAACGGCAGCGCGGCGGGCCTCGCGTCGGGCTGGGCCTGGCGCGCCGCCGTTGCTCCCTCGTGCCGCACGGCCGAGTGACGCCTCGGCGCGTTGCGACGAATAGCGCTCGTCAACAAAAATGATCGGTAGTTGCAACGTGTGGGCCACCTCGGTTGCCCAGTGCAGCGTGGCGGTTGCCTGGGGGCTCACGCTCCCATCGCTGTGCAGTGGGAGCCCCACCACAAGCTCCGTCACGCGCCCCTCGGCGACGATGGTGCGCAGTCGCTCGGCGTCAGCTGACGCGGTAGGGCGACGCATCATGGTTGGGAGCCCACGTGGTGCCCCGGAGTCTTCACGAATGGCGAGACCGATACGCCGTTCGCCGAGATCGATGCCGAGTGAGCGACGTGGCGGCGTACCGTTCACGAACGAGTCACCCCAACACCGAGTGCCTTTGCGAGTGCGGTGGCCGCCTCTTCGGCGCTGCTGCCGACGGCGCCGCGACCCTGCCCCATCGCCGGTCGGCCGCCCCCACGCCCGCCGAGCGCGGTCGCTGCTGGGGCGGCGAGTGCACCAGCGTCATGCTCGGTACTCCCCTCGACAGAGACGAAGATCTCCGGACTTTCGGCGGGGCGCACGAGCGCAAGGACACCAGCGCCCATCTGCTTCCGGAGCTGCTTCGCCGCCTCCTTCAAGGCCTCATCATCTTCAACATCAAGCATCGCAACGAGGATCGAGAGCGCGCCCTGCTTGGTCGCCTGCGCTGCGAGAGCGGCGAGGTCAATGCGGGCTGAACCGCCAGTCTTGGCGCGGCGCTTCGCCTCTTTCAGCTCCGCCTGCAGGGCAGCGATGCGCTGCGGCACCGTGTGGGCGTCTTGGGCACCCGCCGCCTCGGCGCTCGCCTCAAGGGTGCGCGACTGCTGTCGCAGATATTCGTCAGCGGTTGCTCCGGTGAGCGCCTCGATACGGCGCAGCCCAGAGCCGATGCTCCGCTCGCTGGTGATCACGAAGCTACCGATCTGGCCGGTGGCGCGGCAGTGGGTGCCACCACAGAGCTCGTGGGAGTACTCCTCCATGCGCACGGTGCGCACAGTTTCGCCGTACTTCTCATCGAAGAAGGCATCCGCGCCAGCCTTGACCGCCTCGCCCATGCTCATCTGTGCAACGACGACCGCCATATCTTCGCGA
>JAEMRB010000165.1:1281-1557 GCA_016463555.1 Chloroflexota bacterium | reverse complement strand
ATATACTTTTCCGTCTTTTGAGGCAGCGTCCGCCCCTTGTTTGTGGGTGGTTACGTCCTCGCCATCCGTCCCCACCCTACACCCATCCACATTGATCGCCCCCGTCCCGTGGGCCAGCACGTTCGCGGCCACGGTGCCGATCAAGGGCTTCCGCGCCATGCAGATCGGTTCGTGCGCGGGCTTCAGAGCCGTGCCCCATCCGGACCATTGACGGGCGGCGTCGGTGGCGGGGGCGGTGATGTCTAGCGGACCGTGCGGTCTGAACGATCTCGCAGG
>JAEMRB010000165.1:691-1271 GCA_016463555.1 Chloroflexota bacterium | reverse complement strand
ACTGTAGGCGATACCGTGAACGCAGCGCCTATGCCTGTCCCGCCGCCGTGTCGTGAAGACTTACCAACCACTTCTCGCTCCGCCCCCGCCGCACGGTCGATTGCCTTGCTTACATCCAGCGACTTGGGGAACCCCGACCCATAGACCCACATGATCTGGTCGCGAATCTCGAAGCCCGCGTCCTCGATGGCGCAGGTCCTCCGATGGTACGTGCGCGACCCGGAGAACGCCAACAGGTGCCCGCCTGGCTTCAGCACCCGGAGGGCCTGCCGCCACACCTCCACGTCGTAGGCGATGCCCGACGCATCCCACGACTTGCCCATGAACCCGAGCTCGTAGGGCGGGTCGCAGACGACGGCGTCTACCGATGCGTCAGGCAGGGTCGCCATCGTGAGGCGGCAGTCACCGACTAGAACGCGCGCCTTCACCGTGCATCCACGGCAGCGGCGGTCATCAGCTCTACGGCATCGACGTCGAGGGCCTTCCCCAGGGCGACCATCGCCGAGAGCGACGGCTTATGGTCGCCCGCTTCCCAGCGCGTGAGCTGCGACGGGTGGACGCCCACCTGACGGGCCAGCTC
>JAEMRB010000165.1:0-681 GCA_016463555.1 Chloroflexota bacterium | reverse complement strand
GGCCAGCTCCGCGCGCGACATCTCGAGGGTCTCCCGGTGGAGCCGGATCAGGGTGCCGAGGGTGTGGTACTGCATGAGCCTGCACTATAGTGCAGTTGCGCGTTTCGCAAGGCTTGCTAGTTATGGGGCATGACACACCACGAACTCGCCCTCACGAACCTCCTCACCTTCCTGCGAGAGCACCACGCCGAGGACATCGGCGGGGTCTCCTACTCCGCCACTGCCTCAACCGTCTGGCTGAAGTCGCCGCCGAAGGGTGCGACGATGCTCGGGTGGGAATGGGAGCAGAGCGCGCTTCAGAACCAGCTCCTCCACAAGACGCCCTCGGGCATCTTCGTCTTCGCCCCCTCCACCGAGGTCTCCGCATGATCCTGTCTCAGTCTCCCGAGCTCGACCAGCTCGCTACCGCCCTCGCCATCGCGCAGGGCTCCATCCAGGGCGCGGTCAAGGACCGCACCAACCCCGCGTTCAAGTCGAGCTACGCCGACCTGTCGAGCGTGTGGGACGCGTGCCGCGCCGCCCTGTCCAGCAACGGCCTAAGCGTCTCCCAGCATCCCGGTCGCCTCGAGGACGGGTCGGCGACCGTGACGACGATCCTCCTCCACAAGTCGGGCCAGCACATCGCCTCGGTCTGCGCGGCCCTCCCCCGCGACCAGAGCCCCGCTGCCGTGGGCTCTGTCG
>JAEMRB010000164.1 GCA_016463555.1 Chloroflexota bacterium | reverse complement strand
GAGGGGGGAATCATGAGCGACGAGCAGAAGGTCAAGATCACCGT
Organism: Chloroflexota bacterium; assembly: GCA_016463555.1. Classification (GTDB taxonomy): domain Bacteria; phylum Chloroflexota; class Limnocylindria; order Limnocylindrales; family Limnocylindraceae; genus Limnocylindrus. The sequence goes on along the minus strand of JAEMRB010000164.1, from coordinate 1,515 downwards.
CAAGGACAACGCCTCACTCCGCATCGAGGGCAACTTTGCCATCGTTGATGTTGAGGGGAACGAGATTCCTCATGAGGGGACGGCTGTCGGCCTCTGCCGTTGCGGTCACTCTGCGAACAAGCCCTTCTGCGATGGCTCCCATAAGGAGCGTTTCGAGAGCGCTGTTCGCGCGCCTAAGGCGTAACGCTCGCCGCTAGGAGCGGCGGAGTGCGGCGCGGCCGCGCAGCATTGCCGCCACTGGCAACACGATGAGCGCGGCGCCGAGGAGTCCGAGCGCGGTGTAGCTCGCCGCGGCAACGACGATCCCCGAACCGAGTGCGGCAGCAGCAGCCGAGCTCCAGATCATGGCGTCGGTCGCCCCTTGCAGCGTGGTGCGCTCGGCGCCGTCGAGCCCTTCGGTCAGGAGCGCGGAGCCCGCAACGAATCCAAGGTTCCAGCCGACGCCGAGCAAGAAGAGTGCGACGAAGAGCACCGTTCCCCCGTCAGGCGGCGCAACGGCAGCGAGGACCGACGAGAAGGCGCTCAGCGCCAAGCCAGCGGCAATGATGATCGGCGTGCCGAATCGACCAGCGAGCCGCCCCGAGATGGGTGAGAAGGCGAACATGCCAAAGGTGTGCCCGCTGATGACGAGGCCAACGGCGTCGAGGCCGTGGTTGTGCTCGGTCATGTGCAGCGGCGTCATCGTCATCACCAGCACCATCACCACCTGCCCAGCAATCAGCGCCACAACGGCGGCTAGGATGCGTGGTCGGGCAAGCATCTCGCCGAGCGATGCGCTGGCGCGCTTGATTGCCCTCGCTGGTGCTGGCGCAAGGGTTGCGGGATCCGGACGAAGGGTGAAGAGCGTGAGGAGCGCGGCGGCAGTCACGAAGAGGACCGGCACGCCATACACGCCAGCGAGTCGTGGAAGGTTGAACCCTTCGGCGATATTCCCCGAGAGGGTGACGAGATTCGGACCAACGATGGAGCCGAGCGTCGAGCCCCACACGACGAGGCCGATCGCCGAGGCGCGGCCTGTCTCGGGGTACATGTCGGCGGCGGTGTAGCGCGAGAGCTGATTCGCGGCGTTGGCGAAGCCCATCGCCGCAGTGGCGACGATGAAGAGTGGGAACGAGGAGAGCACGACGGCAACGCCAGCGCCGAACGCGCCAGCGGCACCGATGCCGTAGCCGAGCACGAGCCCAGCGCGACGGCCGTACTGCACCATGAAGCCCGAGAGCAGCTGCGAGGCGGCGGCGGAACCGAGCACGATCGTTGCCCCAGGGAGCCCGGCGAAGCTAGAGCCGCCCGAGAGCTCCTTCGCCACGATCGTGGCGATGGTGATGGCGGCGATGTAGCCCGTGCTGCCGAGGCCTACGCCGAGGACGAGCGAGGTTTGGAGGCGACGACGCGTGACGGCGGCGGTCACGCCGACGGTGCGGTGGCGAGCGCCTCGTAGATCAACTGGAAGATCTCGGCGGACTTTGGCTCGTAGGCGACGAGGGCGTTCGGCTTCTCTTTCTTCGACTGCACGAT
>JAEMRB010000163.1 GCA_016463555.1 Chloroflexota bacterium | reverse complement strand
TCCGCGTCAAGTGCGGCGCGACAGCCATCGCCTGCGGCGGTGACCGCCTGACGGTAGCGGTGGTCATGCACGTCACCGGCAATGAAGACACCGTCGATCTGGGAGGCGGAGGTTTCGCTCTCAAGCTGCAGGTAGCCCGCCGCGTCAACGGGGAGTGCGCCGCCGAGCATTGCCGTATTCGGCTTGTAGCCGATCGCAACGAAGAGCCCACCAGCGGCGAGTCGCTCCGGGGCGCCGGTCGCACCAGGGGTGGTGTCGCGCAACATGACGGCCTCGGTGCTCTTCTCGCCGAGCACCTCGATCACTTCGCGGTTCATGTGCAGCTCGATGTTCGCGTGTGCTTCAACGCGCGAGATCATGATCTTGCTGGCGCGGAAGGTTTCGCGGCGATGCACGACGTGCACCTTGGTTGCGAAGCGCGTCAAGAAGAGCGCCTCTTCGAGAGCGGTGTCGCCGCCGCCAACCACGACGACCTCCTGCCCCTTGAAGAAGAATCCGTCGCAGGTTGCGCAGGCGCTGACGCCACGCCCACGAAGGCGGGTCTCAGACTCTAGTCCGAGCCAGAGTGCCGATGCACCAGTTGCGACGATGATGGCTTCAGCGCGGAATTCGCGACCAGCGCTCCACACCCGGTGAGGCTGAGCACTCAGGTCAACCCGGTCAACATCTTGGTCGACCATGACCGAACCGAAGCGCTCCGCCTGCGCGCGCATCTTTGCCATCAGCTCTGGGCCGTCGATCCCATCAGGGAATCCTGGGAAGTTTTCGACCTCGCTGGTCAACATCAGCTGGCCGCCAGGGGCGTAGCCACCGATCACGACAGGGGCCAGGGCGGCGCGAGCGGCATAGATCGCCGCCGTAAGGCCAGCAGGCCCAGAGCCGAGGATCAACAGCCTCGTCTCCGTTGGGGCGGCGGCTGCGGCCTTTGTGACGACGGTAGGCTCGGCTGCGGGCGCAGCCGCGCCGAAATCAATCGTCAGCCCGAATCCCTTGGGGGTCTCTGCGTTTGTCATGGAGCGATTCTACGCCCCCCGCAGAAATGGGCTGATGGCCTACCGGAAGAGGTCCCAATCGGGGGGCATCAGGCTCGACCGGGCGCTCCCATCCTCTGCGACCTGAGGGTGTGCACCGCGGATCAGGGCGAGCGGACGACGGGCGGTCTTGCCGAGGGCGAGTTCGGCGGTAGCGGCGATCTGGTCGGCGACGGCGCGCACCGTTGCCGCCATCATCCGCCCATCGGCGTCGGGCTTGCCACGCAGATCCTCAAGTGCCGCAATGCCAGCCACACCAATCGCAACGTCGGTGATACCGAGACGCCACGGGCGGCCGAAGGAGTCGGTGATGATGACTCCGGGCGCCACGCCGGTGCGCAGGCGGATCGCCTCGCGAATCGCACGCGCCGAACCATCCGGATCACGCGGCAGGAGCGTCACCACCTCGCCACTGCGCGGGCCAACGTTGCTGGCATCTACGCCAGAGTTCGCGAGAACAAATCCGTGCGCGGTCTCGGTGATGATCACGCCGCGATCCATGCGCACGACGCGCACCGCCTCTTGCAGCACCAC
>JAEMRB010000162.1 GCA_016463555.1 Chloroflexota bacterium | reverse complement strand
AAAGATGAGTGGGTAGATGGTGACGATGGCCATGACGATCATGGCGGGGGCAATGAACATGTATGGGGTGAGTGAGCGGCGGTTGACGCGTGTGAAGATGCTCACCCTGCCTCCCTCTCTTCTCTCCCCCTGGATAGCAATCGGGGCGGGAGCCGAAGCCCCCGCCCCAATCGCGGTTACACCTGTGCGGCTAGCCCGAGGCTAGCAGCCGACTATGGCCAGAGGCCAGCGTCAGAGTTTGCAGTCTCCATGCCATCGCATGCGGTCGAGCCTGCGTCAGCACCTGCGGCGCCGGTCTGTAGGACGCTGTCCCACGCCGAGCCGAAGTTGCCCCAGTAATTGTTCATCCACGCCTCAACTGGACGTCGGGTGCCCGTGGCGATCGCAGCTGCGAAGGCCTTGGTCACCGGGTCCTTGATCTCGATGGCGGTTGATGCTGGCACGTGGCCGGCACCGTCAACCATGATCGTGGCGTAGTCAGGCGAGGCAAGGATCGAGGCAACCTTGATTGCCAACGGCTTGTTCATGCCTGATGCGTTGATGTGCCAACCGTCAACACCAACCATGCCCACCGATGGGAGGCCGTTGGCGCCAGCTGGGAACGAAGCAACCTGCGTGCCCGGGCGGGCCTTCAGGTAGTCCGCAAGAACCCAGTTACCGTTGAACATCACGTCAACTTCACCGCTCATGTACTTCTGGCCAAGGTCGCCGTCGTTGCCATCAACAACTGCGCCGCCAGCCTTCAGGCTCTTGACGTAGTCCATGGCATCGCCGATACCCGATCCGCTGAAGCAGGCTGCGTGGCCGGTGCTGTCGAAGATTGATCCGCCGAAGGCCTTGTACCAGCCCCAGACGTGATACACGCCGGCAGGAACGGCAACCTTGCCGCCGTTGTCGACGTAATCCTTGAACTCAGCAGCGGTTGCTGGAGGAGTTGCGATCTTTGCCGAGTCGTAGTACATGACGACTGCCTTGAGGCTCTCTGGAACGAGGTAGAGCGTGCCGCCGACGGTTGCACCGTCGAGTGCCTGCTGCGAAACCGTTCCCAGGTCCGTCACGTCCGTGATTGGCTCGAGCAGACCGGCCGTAACCAGGTTGCCAAGCTCATCGTTCGGAGCAATGAAGAGGTCTGGTCCGCCGCCGGCGGCAGCCTCTGTCTTGAACTTCGTGAAGATGTCGCTGAACGGCACCTCAACGGCGACGATCTTGATCTTTGGGAAGTCCTTCTCGAACTTGGCGAGCTGTGCAGCGAAGGCGGTGCCTTCAGCCGAGCCGCCGGACGAGCCGTAAGCGTGCCAGAGCGTTACTTCGCCTTCGAGGCCGGATGCCGATGGGGTATTGCTCCCACAGGCGGTGGCCACGACGGCGAGCATCGCTGCAACTGCAGCGAGCTTCCAATTCTTTCGTGCCATGCGTTAGTCCTCCTTCTTGCGAGGCCTCCCCACCAGCGAGGCGTCGCGTAGGGCGCCAACAACTGTTGGCGCCGACATCGTTCAGGGTCGCCGAGCGACCCAGTGGTGCGGTAAGGGTAGGGCTCCCTGCGCTCCTGCGTCAATGCGGTTCCC
>JAEMRB010000062.1 GCA_016463555.1 Chloroflexota bacterium | reverse complement strand
GCCTTCGGGAAGGCGTCCTTGAGGGCCATGGAGCCAGCGATCTTGAAGGCCATCTCTGAGGAGTCAACGTCGTGGTACGAGCCGTCGACCAGGGTGACGGTGACGTCAACGCCTGGGAAGCCGGCGTAGATGCCGGTCTGCAGGGCCTCGCGGATCCCTTCGTTGATTGGCTTGATGAATTCGCGGGGCACGGAGCCGCCGACGATCTTGTCGATGAAGACGTAGCCGCTCCCCTTCTCGCCCGGCTCAGCCACGATGACGGCATGGCCGTACTGGCCCTTGCCGCCCGACTGGCGCACGAAACGGCCTTCGCCGTTGGCTCGCTTGCGGATGGTTTCGCGGTACGAGACCGATGGTCGGCCGATGTTGGCGGCGACGTTGAACTCGCGCACCATGCGGTCGACGATGATGTCGAGGTGGAGCTCGCCCATGCCCGCAATGCGGGTCTGACCGGACTCCTGGTCAGTGTGCACGCGGAAGGTCGGATCCTCTTCGGCGAGACGCTGCAGGGCGACGCCCATCTTCTCCTGGTCGGCCTTCGTCTTCGGCTCAACGCTCAGCTCGATCACTGGATCTGGGAAGGTCATCGACTCGAGCACGATTGGGTGCTCTGGATCGCAGAGGGTATCGCCCGTGAAGGTGTCCTTGAGGCCAACGGCTGCGGCGATGTCGCCGGTTCGAACCTCGTCGATCTCTTCGCGGTGGTTGGCATGCATGCGGATCAGGCGGCCGATGCGCTCCTTCTTCCCCTTTGATGGGTTGAGCACGTACGAACCGGCCTTGAGGACGCCAGAGTAGACCCGGAAGAAGCCGAGCTTCCCGACGAACGGGTCAGCGGCGATCTTGAAGGCGAGTGCTGCGAACGGTGCCTCGTCCTCAACTGGTCGTGACATCTTGTTCTCAACGTTGCGCGGGTCCGTCCCCTGGATCCCAGGTACGTCGAGTGGGCTTGGGAGGTACTCCACAACGGCGTCGAGCATCGGCTGCACGCCCTTGTTCTTCAGGGCTGAGCCGGTCAAGACCGGAACGATCTTGTAGCCGAGGGTGCCGGTGCGGATCCCTTCGCGGACCTGCTCTTCGCTCAAGGTGCCCGTCTCAAGGTAGGTCTCGGTGAGCGCGTCGGTCTGGCCGGCTGCCTGGTCGAGTAGGAAGGCGTGCCACTTGTCGGCCTCAGCCTTGAGCTCGGCGCGAATCGGTCGGCGCTCGCTCTTCTCGCCCTTGTCGTCGAGGTAGACGATCTCTTCCATGGCGATCAGGTCGATGACGCCTTCGAACTTATCTTCGAGGCCGATTGGGAGCTGGAGTGGCACGGCGTTTGCGCCGAGTCGATCCTTGATCATGTCGAAACAACGCCAGAAGTCGGCGCCGGTTCGGTCAAGCTTGTTGATGAAGCAGAAGCGTGGGACGGCGTGGCGGTCAGCCTGGCGCCAGACGGTTTCGGACTGTGGCTCTACGCCGGCAACGCCGTCGAAGATGACGACCGCGCCGTCGAGGACGCGGAGCGAGCGCTCCACCTCAACGGTGAAGTCCACGTGCCCGGGCGTATCGATGATGTTGATGACGTGATCCTTCCAGGCGCAGGTCGTAGCAGCGGCGGTAATGGTGATGCCGCGCTCCTGCTCCTGCTCCATCCAGTCCATCGTTGCGGCGCCCTCGTGGACCTCGCCGATCTTATGGATCTTCTTGGTGTAGAAGAGGATGCGCTCGGTGACCGTGGTCTTACCGGCGTCAATGTGCGCAATGATGCCGATGTTTCGCGTTTGAAGGAGCGACGTTGCTCGTGCCATCTCTCGCCCCTAGAACCGGAAGTGGCTGAAGGCCTTGTTAGCCTCCGCCATCTTGTGGGTCTCTTCGCGTCGCTTTACTGCGGCGCCGAGGTTGTTCGATGCATCGAGGAACTCAGCGGCGAGCTTGTCAGACATGCTCTTCCCGTTGCGCTTGCGTGCAGCCTGCACGAGCCAGCGCACGCCGAGGCTCAAGCGGCGCTCGCCGCGAATCTCAACTGGTACCTGGTAGGTGGCGCCACCAACGCGGCGCGGCTTCACTTCAATCAGTGGTGTTGCGTTGCGCAGGGCGAGGTCGAGCACTTCAAGGCCTGGGCGGTTTGCCTGCGACTCAACACGTGCAAGCGCTTCGCGAAGGATGCGCTCTGCGAGTCCGCGCTTGCCGCTCAACATCACCTTGACCACAAAACGGTCAACGGTTTTGTTCAGCGGAACAACTTCGTACTTGAGCTTGCGTGGGACCGTTGTACGACGTGGCATCGCTTACTTCTTCTTGGCGACGGCTTGTTCAGCCTTCGCGCCATACTTTGAACGGCTCTGCTTGCGATCCTTCACGCCGGCGGCATCGAGTGCACCGCGAACGATGTGGTACTTGACCGAAGGAAGGTCCTTCACGCGGCCGCCACGAACGAGCACAACGCTGTGCTCCTGGAGGTTGTGGCCAATGCCTGGGATGTAGGCGGTGACTTCCATCTGGTTGGTGAGCTTCACGCGGGCGATCTTTCGAAGAGCGGAGTTCGGCTTCTTCGGGGTCATGGTGCGTACGATCAAGCAGACACCACGCTTCATCGGGGCGCCCTCTGCGGACTCCTGACGCTGCTTAATGCCGTTCCAGTTCTTGCGGAACGCTGAGGCCTTGATCTTCGAGACCTTCGGCTTGCGACCCTTTCGAACGAGCTGACTAATCGTAGGCACGTTTTACGCGCGCTCCTTCTCTACTCGATTCCACTACTGGCGTGATGTCAGGGCGGGATTGCCCTTTGTGCACGGTCGCGGAGCGTAGCAGTCAAGCACGAAAGGTGTCAAAGCACCCCTCCTGCGGGACGGCCGAGATCCGCCCTTAGGCTCCCCCCTCGTCGCTCTTTGGAGCCTCGGCGGCGTCCGCCAAGAAGGGGTTTGCCTCGGTTTCGCCCTCGGCTGCAGGCTTCTCCTCGGTGAGGAGGGCCACCAGCTGGGAGACGTCGTCCTGGCTCGCCCCACCCTCTTCGGACTCGAGGAAGACGTTGAAGTCGTCCTTGCCGAAGTCGGTTGGCAGGTCGCCACCGGCCAGCGCGGCCGCAGCACGAAGCTTCTCGGCCTCCTTGCGGGCGGCAACCTTGTCTGGGGCACCCGTACCGGCTGGGATGAGCTTGCCGATGATGACGTTCTCCTTGAGCCCCACGAGGTAGTCGCGGGCACCGGTGATCGCCGCCTCGGTGAGCACGCGGGTCGTCTCCTGGAAGGAGGCTGCCGCGAGGAAGCTCTCCGTGTTCAGGGAGGCCTTTGTTACACCCAAGAGCTGCGGGGCCGCGGTTGCCGGCTCCCCGCCCTCGGCGAGGACTCGGGCGTTCTCGCGCTCGAAGGCGAGACGGTCGGCGAGCTCGGTTGGGAGCATGTGCGTGTCGCCTGGGTTGTCGACCCGCACCTTGCGCAGGAGCTGGCGGACGATGATCTCGATGTGCTTATCGGAGATTGTTACACCCTGGCTTCGGTAGACCTTCTGGACCTCCTTGACGAGGTAGTTCTGCACCTCGGCTCGGCCGCGAACCTCGAGGAGCTCCTGAGGGTCGAGCGGGCCATCGGTGAGCGGGTCGCCCGCGCGGACGCGGTCGCCGCTCTTCACCAAGAGCTTGGCGTTGTGCGGGATTGGGTACTTCGATGCCGGGACAACGTCTTCGGCGCGAATCACGAGGCCGTCCTTCGACTTGACGAGCAAGCCCTTCACCGGAGCGGTGAGGTCGCCCGTCGTTGCCGAGGTGCCGATGAGCTGGCCAGCCTCGACGAGGTCGCCCTCGCGTACGGTCAGTGCCCCATCGATCGGCAGGTCGAGTTCAATCTCGTACTTCTCGCTGTGGGTGACTTCAACGATCGTGCCCGCATCGCTGCGGATCACTTCGACGACGCCATCGATGCGGCTGATCTCGGCCTTACCCTTCGGCTTGCGTGCCTCGAAGAGCTCTTCGACGCGTGGCAGACCGGCGGTGATGTCGAGCCCGGCGACGCCGCCGGTGTGGAAGGTACGCATGGTGAGCTGGGTGCCCGGCTCGCCGATCGACTGCGCCGCCATGATGCCGACCGACTCGCCCATCTCAATGAGCTTGCCCGTGGCAAGGTTCCGGCCGTAGCAGGCCTGGCAGACGCCAGCAGGGGCGACACAGGAGAGTGGCGAGCGTACGGCAACAACCTCGACCGTTGTGGCAGCGGCGATGCTCGCCGAATATGCCTCGTTGATCTCTTCGCCGCGCGTGATGGAGTGGCTTGCATCCAACTTGATCTCTTCCGCTGCAATGCGGCCGAGGAGTCGGCGCGCGAATGTGCCACGCAGCTCCTTCATGTCGGGATGGTCAGCGGCGATTGGCCACTCGGTGCCCGTGACGTCGGCCGTATCGGCGAGCGTGATGTGCGTCGCCTCTGCGGTTCCGCAATCCTCGATGCGCACGATGACGTCCTGCGCCACGTCAACGAGACGGCGCGTGAGGTAGCCGGAGTCTGCGGTTCGGAGCGCCGTGTCGGCGAGACCCTTACGCGCACCGTGTGTAGAGATGAAGTACTCGAGCACCGTCATCCCCTCGCGGAAGTTTGACTTCACGGGAACGTCGATGATGCGGCCCGATGGATCGGCCATGAGGCCGCGCATTGCGCCGAGCTGACCGATGTTGCCCTTGTTTCCGCGGGCACCGGAGTTCGTCATCATGAGGAGTGGGTGGAACTGCGGATCGCGGCCGCCCTTCTTCGTGTTCAGCTCCTCCATCATGGCGGTGCCGATGTCGCCGGTGGCCTTCTGCCAGACGCGGATCACGTTCTTGTAACGCTCCTCGTCGGTGATGAGGCCCTGGGTGTACTGGTCACCAACCTTGGCGACATCCTTGTCGGCCTCGGCGATGATCGCCTTCTTCCCCTGCGCCATGGCAATGTCGAAGACGGAGATCGTCATACCGCCGCGGGTTGCCGCCTCAAATCCGACGCGCTTGATACCGTCGGCGAGGAGTGCGGTCTCGACCTTGCCGAGCAACTGGAACGAGCGGCTGATCAACTCACGAAGATCGGTGCGCGCCAGCGAGCGGTTCACGAAACGAAGTCGGTCTGGCAGGATCGCGTTGAACTTCACGCGACCAATGGTGGTCTCGATGCGCTGCTCAACGAGCCCCTCGCTCTTCTCGTCCCACACCTTGGCGACCACGTCGATTGGTGCGTGAATGGCCAGCTGACCGAGGTCATAGGCGAGGAGCGCTTCGGTCTCGTCGGAGAAGCGGCGTCGCTTAGCGCCATCGGCCAAGGCCGTCTCCTGTGTGAGGTAGAAGCAGCCGAGCACGATGTCCTGGGTCGGCGAAACGATTGGCGTGCCGTCGGCTGGCGACAAGAGGTTGTTCGACGAGAGCATCAGCTCACGTGCCTCCTGCTGCGCAGCTTCGGAGAGCGGCACGTGTACCGCCATCTGGTCGCCGTCGAAGTCGGCGTTGAACGCCGTGCAGACGAGCGGGTGGATGCGGATTGCAGAGCCCTCGACGAGCACCGGCATGAATGCCTGGATGCCGAGTCGGTGCAGGGTTGGGGCGCGGTTGAGCAGCACAGGGTGATCCTTGATCACGTCGGCGAGCACCTCCCACACCACGTCGGTGGCGCGCTCGGTGAGGCGCTTGGCGCTCTTGATGTTGTGCGCATGGCCCAACTCAACGAGCTGGCGCATGACGAATGGCTTGAAGAGTTCGAGCGCCATCTTCTTTGGGATGCCGCACTCGTGCAGCTTCAGCTCTGGGCCGACCACGATGACGGAGCGACCCGAATAGTCGACGCGCTTGCCGAGGAGGTTCTGGCGGAATCGCCCCTGCTTCCCCTTGAGCATGTCGCTGAGCGACTTGAGTCGGTGATTGCCGGTGCCGGAGATGGCGCGACCACGTCGGCCGTTGTCGATGAGGGCGTCGACCGCCTCCTGGAGCATGCGCTTCTCGTTGCGCACGATAATCTCGGGTGCGCCGAGCTCGATGAGGCGCTTGAGGCGGTTGTTACGGTTGATCACGCGGCGATAGAGGTCGTTCAGGTCGGAGGTCGCGAATCGACCACCGTCGAGCTGCACCATTGGGCGCAGGTCTGGTGGGATCACCGGGAGGACCGACATGATCATCCACTCTGGTCGTGCCCCTGAGCGGCGGAAGGCCTCAAGGAGGCGGAGTCGCTTGATCGCCTTCTTGCGGCGCATGCCGGCGGTGTTGCGCACCTCAACGGCGA
>JAEMRB010000161.1 GCA_016463555.1 Chloroflexota bacterium | reverse complement strand
ACACCAATGGTGGCCCGATGAACTACCGCGAGATTGAAGAGCTGATCGCCTGGGTTCGCGCCACCACCGACGACGTCGTTGAGGTGCGTGACCCGAAGACTGGCGAGATGATTGAGGTCACCGGCTGGCGCGATGTTGCGTACGCACCGGCGGCTGGTGCAACGCCAATCCCAGCCTGCTGGAAGGATGCCTTCGCCGCATCGCCGACACCGACTGGATCTGCAACGCCGATGCCATCTGGCGGCATGGGGGAGACCTACCAGATCAGCGCTGTGAATCCGATTGCCTTCGAGCAGAGTGCCTTTGAGGTGGCGGCTGGCGCTCCGTTCACCATCGTCTTTAGCAACAACAATATTGGTGTCCCACACAACGTCGCGATCCACGTTGGTACTGCTACGGGAACGGAAGTGTTCAAGGGTGAGATCTTTGCGGGCATCGGCACGCGTACCTATAACGTCCCAGCCCTCACGGCCGGCACCTATGCGTTTATCTGCACTGTGCATCCGAACATGGCTGGCAAGCTGACGGTGAAGTGATGAGCGGCAGCAGCGATCCACGCGCCATCGGCCCAGGAGCCGTTGCGCCGCGCCGCGTGCTTTTCGGGCTCCTCGACGCTGATGGCTGGGGCTGGGCGGGCGTGCGCTCGGTGCTCTGGACCCTCGTCATCATCTTGATGCTCGGCTACATCCCAGACCGCGCCTACTACCTGACCGTCTCGCCAACCGTTGAGCTCGGGCTCAACCTCGCCTCCCTCGTGAACATCTGCCCTGGGGAGAACGAGGGGCTCCCATGCCCCGCTCCCGCCGGCGCACTGATCCCCTGGAAGAGCGCGACCGAGGCCGATCTTCCTGGTGATGGTGTGGACGGCTCCCTGCTGCAGGGTGGTGCACACATCTATTACATCGGCGGCACGACGGGCACGGCGACGCGCGTGGCCACCACTACTGTCTCCGTTGCGAAGATTGATGCGGCTGGGCTCAGTGCCTGGGCCGCCGGTACGCCACTCCCAGAGGCGCGCGCCCATGCGGGCGTCACCTTCTTCGCGGGCAAGGCGTACGTCATCGGTGGCGCATCCGACACGACTCCCGCAACCGCATCGGTCTACGTGGGAACACCTGACGCAACCAGTGGGCTGATCACTGCATGGGAGCGCCTCGACGCACTTGAGTTGCCGGCCGCACGATCTGGCGCGTCGGTCACCGCCGTCTCCGACGGAATCGTTGTACTCGGTGGCGAGGGGACCGATCGCTCACCAACCACCACCGTCTGGAAGGCGAAGCTCGGCGCCAACGGCGAACTTGAGCCGTGGGCAGACCTCATGGAGCTTCCGGAGCCGCGTAGCTTCGCCGCCGCGGCGGTTGTTGGCGATTCGATCTACGTCTGGGGCGGCAATGATGCAAGCGGCCCCACTGCCGCAGCGCTTCGCGGCGACATCGCCATTGACCTGCTGATCCTTGGCGGCGGGCATAGTGCGCCCGTAGTCAATCCCGACGCTGAGGCGCAAGGTGATGCCGAGGTCGGCACGATCTACCGCTGGCGTGCAACGGAGGGCGAAGGCAACCTGCCAACCCCACGCGATGGTGCC
>JAEMRB010000061.1 GCA_016463555.1 Chloroflexota bacterium | reverse complement strand
GCGAGTTGAAGACCAACACCATGGTCAGGTAGACGAGCAGGATTGCGACGGCCATCGCGGTGAAGAGGCCGCTGAACGACTCATTCTGCTGCTCCGTCACGCCGGCGAGGCGCACGTCGACCTTGCTCAACTTCCCTGCGTCCTGCAGGCCGGTAACCGCTGTCTTCACGGCGGTGTTCACGGCGCCGGTGTCGGCGACCGCGATCTCGCCGCTCACGTTGGCGGCGAGCGCCTGGTCGATGCGCGTAATGCTTGATGGAACGGAGAGCTCTTCGATCGTTGCGATGCTGCTGAGCGGCACCTTATTTTCGCCGCCAACTAGGTACGCACCGAGCTGGGCAATGTCACTGATGGAGCTGCTGTCAATCTTCATGGATAGGTTCACCTTTGAGCCGTCAATCGTGATCTGTCCGAGCTGCGAACCGACCAGGAGATTGCGCACCTCGCCAGCAACCTGCGCCGCTGAGAGGCCGGCCATCGCGGCCGCTGATGGGTTGACGGTGATCTCAATCTGGCGGCCAGCCTTTACGAGATCGCTCTTGACGTTTGTGAGGTCGCCGTTCGCGGCCAGCGTTGCAACGAGGAGGTCCGATGCGGCCTCGACGTCAGCGGCGCGTTCACCGGTAACGATGACCGAGATGGCGTTGGAGCCGGCTGCAAAGCCAATCTCCTCAATCGTCACGGTCCATCCCTGGGTGCCCACCCCTGCGAGCGAGTCCGCTAGTCGCGTCTTCGCTTCGGCAAGGTCTGTATCAGCACTAAGAACGACCGTCATTCGGGCGGCATTTGGCGCTCGGCCGGTTGTTGCGGCGACGAGTGTTTGCGTGCCTGTTGAATCCGCGCTCGGAATCGAGGTCGTTACCAACTCAACCGTTTGATCCTTTGCGAGGATCTCGTAGGCGACGCGGCTACGCGTGAGGACGCGCTCTGTGGAGGTTCCGAGTGGCGGGTTCACCGTCACGGTGAGCACCTTCTCGCTTCCGCTATTCAAGAACTGGGTTGGAATGGAGCCTGCGAGCGAGGTTGCCCCAAGGAAGAGGCTAAACGCGATGAGCAGCGTGACGAACTTCGTTGCGCGACGACGCAGCGCAAGTCCGAGCACAGGGAGATAGAGGCGCCCCCAGATGGAGATCTCTTCGCGGTCAGTGTCAACCGCGTATGGAATCGTTGCCTTGGAGCCCTTCACCTTCACCAGGAAGTAGGCGAGCACTGGGATCACTGTGAGCGCAACGATCAGCGATGCGAGCAGGGCATAGGTAACGGTGAGTGCGAATGGCAGGAAGAACTGACTGATCAGGCCGCCCACGACGCCGAGCGGCAAGAAGACCGCAATCGTCGTGATGGTCGAGCTGGTGATCGCTGAGGCAACCTCGCGCGTGCCGCTGAGCACCGCTTCGCCGATGGGCTCCCCTTGGCTGCGGTGCCGATAGATGTTCTCGAGGACCACGATGGAGTCGTCGACGACGCGACCGACCGCAACGGCGAGGCCGCCGAGGGTCATGATGTTGATGGTGATGCCGGTCGTTGACATGAGGATGATTGCCGACAAGACGCTCAGCGGAATGCTCACCGCAGCAACGATGGTTGAGCGGAGGTTCAGCAGGAAGACGAAGATGACGACGACGGCGAAGGCGGCACCGAGACCACCCTCCTGCAAGAGCGAGTCGATTGATTCCAGGATGAAGATCGATGCGTCGGTAACGACCGACTCCTTCACCTGGGCCGAGTGTGCCGCGGCAAACTCCTCAATGGCGGCAATCGATTCCTGGGCGGTGGTGACCGTATTGGCATCGGCCGACTTGCTCACGCTGATGGTCAGGCCAGGGGTGCCGTTCGTCTCAGACCAGCCGGTGGTGCGCACCTCGGCGAGCGAGACCGTCGCGACATCTTTCAGGAAAACGGGGTACGGCTGACCCGCTGGTGTCACTCCGCCACCAACGATGAGGTTCTCAAGGTCAGCAACTGAGGTGAAGCGGCCAGTGGCCGACACGGGCACGAGGGTGCTGCCCATTGGGAGCTGACCACCGGGATAGGTCAGGTTGTTCGCCTGGATCAGGCCTTGAACCTGCGACATGCTGACGCCCGTAGCGGCGAGCTTTGCTGCGTCAAGTTGAATGTAGGCCTGGGTCTCACTGCCACCCGAGAGATCGGCGGCGGAGATGCCGCTGATGCCACGGAGGCTCGGCATCAGCTCGCTCTGCGCAAGCGTTGCGAGCTCCGTCAGCGTTGTATCGCCCTTTGGGGTCAGGGTGGCGATGACAACGGCAGCAGAGTTGATGTTGAAGTTGCGAACGACTGGCGTAACGCCAGCGGGGAGGCGCGAACCGTCGATCGCGGCCTCAATCTGGCGCACGATCTCCTTGACGTCACTCCCGTAGGCGAATTGGGCGGAGACGAAGCCGAGCCCGGTCGTTGAGACGGAGCGGAGCGACTCGACGCCTGCAACTGAGGCAACAGCGGCCTCAATCGGCGCGGCCACCTGCTCGGCAACGTCGGCGGTGCCTGCCCCCGGATATGGGGCGATGATCGTCACGATTGGGAAGTCGATGTTTGGAAGCAACTCCTGCTTCAGGCTCCCCCAGCTCGCCACGCCCCCGCCGAAGACTGCGAGTGCGATCAAAATGGTCACGCTGCGTCGAGCGACCGCGAGCTTGGTCAGGAAAAACATGGAACCCCCTCTATTTCGCCGATTGGAGTGGGCAACAACGCCCAACAGGCGTAGTATCCCGTAATCCCGCCGAGGATGCTGCGGGGCTAAAAACGTATTAAGGGGGGTTAATCATGACCACGCGAACGGCGACCGCCACATGGAACGGCTCACTCCTTGAGGGCTCCGGGGCCATCACCTCGTTTGAGAGCGGAGCGATCGGCACACTGCCAGTGAGTTGGCCGCGACGATCAGAGGCGCACGATGGATCAACCTCTCCAGAAGAGCTGCTCGCTGCAGCACACGCATCCTGCTTCGCAATGGCGCTCTCGGGCGGCCTGGCGCGCAATGACACTCCGGCCAAGCAGCTCGACGTTTCGGCGACCGTGACCTTCGAAAAGGTTGAGGCGGGTTGGCGCGTCACGAGGTCGGCGCTCACCTTGAAGGGTGATGTCCCTGGCCTTGATGCTGCGAAGTTTGCGGAGCTTGCCGAAGGGGCGAAGGGCGGCTGCCCAATTTCAGCAGCGCTGGCGGGAAACGTCGAGATCACCCTCTCGATTAACGCCTAAGCCTCGTCGCGCACCGCGCGGATCGCTGCGGCGGTGCCGCGCACGATGCGCGCAATCTCCTCGTCGCCAATCACGAACGGTGGGCCTAGCACGAGCTGGTCACCGTCAACGCCGTTGGCTTGGCCCGTGGCGCTATAGAGCAGCAGGCCGACATCGGCAGCGTTCTTGGCGTGGGCCAACACGCGCTCGGTGACGCGCTTGGCACGCGCATGCGGCGCCTTACTGGTGCGATCGGCAACAAGTTCGATGCCGAGCAGGAGACCACGGCCGCGAATCTCGCCGACCCACGGATCGTTGACGAGCTCTGACTCAAGTGCCGCGCGCAGCTCGGCACCTCGGGTTGCCGAGGCCTCGATCAGGTTCTCGTCGCGCAGAATCTTCAGTACGGAGCGCGCGACGGCGGCACCGGGAGCTGAGTGGCTGTAGGTGAAACCGTGCACGAACCCGCTCGCCAAGATCGGCTCAGCGACATGGGCGGCCGCGGCAACGAAACCGAACGGCCAGTAGCCGCTCGTCACACCCTTGGCGGCGAGTAGCAGGTCTGGTTGCACCTTCCAGTGGTTTGAGCCGAACCAGGTTCCCGTTCGTCCGAATCCGGTCATCACCTCATCGGCAACGAGCAGCACCTTGTTGCGCGCGCACCAGGCGCTGACCGCTGGCCAGTAGTCGTCGGAGGGCACGGCGGCGGCGAGCGTTGCGCCAACGATCGGCTCGGCAACGAAGGCGGCGATGCGCCCTGGGCCGACGCGGCTTAGCAGCGCGTCAAGTTCGGCGACCGCCTCGGCGCCGCTGGCAATCGCGTTGGCGCCGTCGAGACCAGCACGATACGAATACGGAGCCGAGACATGTTCAAAACGCCCGAGCCAAGGCTCATACGGTCGGCGCAAACCAGTACGGCCGGAGAGGTCGAGGGCACCAAGAGTGTTGCCGTGATAGCTCCCCCAGCGGCTCACCACCACGGTGCGATCGGGCTCGCCCTGCGCCAGCCAGTAGGCGCGCACCATCTTGAGCGCCGTCTCCGCAGCCTCTGAGCCACCAGAGACCGGATAGAGCGACGGGTCTTTCATTGGTAGAAGTGGACCAATCTCACTCGCCCAGGCGTCAAGGGTTTCGGCGGTGAATGCGCTGCCGTGGGCGTAGGCGATCTTCGCCATCTGCGCCGCAGCGGCATCAGCAACCGCGCGTCGCCCGTGGCCAATCCCCACCACGATGGCGCCGCCTGCGGCATCAAGGTATCGACGCCCAGCGTTGTCAGTGATGTATGCGCCATCACCAGAGGCGGCGATGGGGAGCGCGGCGCCGCCGCGACTGAAGATCTTGCCGCTACTCACGAAACGTATGCTCCGGTCGGATCGAGCTCTTCGCGGATCAGGCGCAGCTCCTCGTCAGTTGGCGTCGGCGTGGCGGGGACGTTCTGTGGGATGCGGATCTCCCAGCCAATGGATGCGCGCACCTCATCAAGAGTGGCGCCGGGGTGCAGGCTGCGCAGCACCATCTCGCCATCTTCATCAAATCCATAGACGCCGAGATCAGTGATGACGCCCGATGGTCCGCTGCCGCCCCACCCCTGCGCCGCGCGCGTCTTCGCCGCCGCGACGGCACCGCCAAGATTGCCAGGCGAGGTGCGGAAGTCGAGCTCTTTCACAAAGCTGCGCGTGCTCTGGCGCATGATCACCAGAATCTCTTTGGCGTTGATCGCAATCTCGCATGCGCCACCAGAGCCTGGGAGCCGCGTCTTTGGTGCGGCGTAGTCGCCGATCACCGTCGTGTTTAAGTTGCCGAATCGATCGATCTGCGCGCCACCGAGGAAGCCCACATCGATGCGACCCCCCTGCAGGTAAAGGCCGAAGAGGTCGTGCATGGAGACGGTGGCGGTGGAGCCGGTCACGATCGTTGGGTCGCCAATAGAGAGTGGGAGTCGTGCGGGATTTGCGCCGAAGACGCCCGCCTCGTAGACCAGTTCCATCTCTGGTGCGACGGTGCGCTTGGCAAGGTTCACAGCGATGTTCGGGAGGCCCACCCCCACGAAGCAGACGCGCTTTCCGGTCAGGGCGTGCGCAGAGGCGACCACCATCAGCTCGCTCTTGCTCGCTGGGCGCTGCCCGCTCATCGGTAGTCTCCGTAGTCGACCGAACCAGATGGGGCACTCGTTGGGGTGAGCCCCTTGAAGTAGTCGCCACCGAACTTCGCCACGTAGGCGGCACGATCCTTCACGCCGTAGACCCACTCCTGCAGCCACGCCTCGGTGGCGGCGGCGTCGCGGCTGATGGTGTCCCACTCACGGTAGAAGGCATTGTCGCGATCGTACGAACCTTGCACGTACGACGGATGCGCCCCAAACGGCTCGGACACAACGGCGCTCACGATCAGCCCCGGAATAATGGTGCGATTCGGATCGGCGCGAATCACACTGGTTGGCACGATCTCTTCCACCACGGCGATCACGCGCTTCGCCGCGAATGCAGCCTCCTTCTGGCATCCGAGCAGGCCCCACATCTGCACGTTCCCCTCAGCGTCGGCGCGCTGGGCATGGATGATCGCCACGTCGGGGTTGAGCGGCGGCACGGCGTAGACCTCTTCGCCGCCGAACGGGCTCTGCACCGTGCGAATCAGCGGGTTCACCTTCGGCAGGTCGCTCTCGGAGTAGCTGCGCAGCGGGTAGAACGGGAGGCGGTGCGCGCCCGCCACATAGCGACCGACCATGCCGTGATGGCTGTACTCCTCGATCTCAAGCAGAGATTCGCCGGGGGCGAGCGCTGCTGGTTCGGTGCGTCGGCGAATCGCGTGCAGCGAGCCAACGCCAGGGTTGCCGAGCCAGCTAAAGATCAACTTCTTGGCGCAGCCTGCGGCAACCATCTGGTCGTAGACCAGATCGGGCGTCATCCGCGCCAGCGTCAGATTGCGGCGCCTCTGTCGAATGATCTCGTGCCCGGCCGCAAACGAGATGCAGTGGGTGAACCCTTCGATTGCCACCGTGTCGCCGTCGTGCACATGCGCGGCGATTGCCGTGCGCATATCAACGAGCTTTGAGGTGCTCACCTGCTCACCCCTGCGCCTGACGGCTGGTGCCCGCGCATGGGCGCTCGCTCAGTGCCGTGCGGCGACTGCCGCTGCGGCCTCAG
>JAEMRB010000060.1:4570-6455 GCA_016463555.1 Chloroflexota bacterium | reverse complement strand
ACCTCGCTCTGAACGATCACATGACCGAATCTCGGTGAGGCGATCAACTCCACTACCGGTGTCCCAGTTTGATGGCTCCAGGCGAGCGCGCCGGTGCGCGCGCCGAAGGCGTAGACGGTGAAGCCGTACCCGACCACAAAGAGTTGGGCGTCGTCCCAGTGGATTGCGCGTGGCTCGTCGTAGATGACGGTGGCGAGTCGTACCGCCCAAGCGCCGCCCGGCGTCTCAACGCGCAGCTCCATGCGACAGAGTCGATCGGGGTCACCCTCGGCGCCTGCGCCGAGTGCGCCATGGTCCACGAGGGTTGCGCCAACCTCAGAGAGGGCGAAGACCGCGGCAGCCTGGCCGCTGCTCCCCCAGGTGGCGCGAACACGCAGGCCGCCCGGGAAGTCGCTGATGCGACTCTTCGGCTCGCCGGCTCCGGTTGGGATGGGGGCGCTCGTACGTTCGTTCACCCAGCGATTCTAGGCGCGACGTACGCTAAGGGAATGAAGGCCGTGTTGTTCGACTGGGATGGGACCCTTATTGATACGACCGAGCACGTCTATGAGGCCAACGTTGCGGTGATGAAGTCCTTCGGCCTCCCACCCCTCACCCGCGAGCGATATGGGGCCGCCTTCTCGCCGAACTGGCGCCGCATGTACGCCGCCCTCGGCGTCCCCGAGCATCTCGTTGAGGGTGCGGCCGACGTCTGGCACGGTGCCTATAAGGGGCACAGCGCAGAACTCCTCCCCGGCGCCTACCCGGCGCTGGAGCGACTCGTCGCCGCAGGGATCCCCCTCGGCATCGTTACCGCTGGCGACCGCAAGGTCGTCGCCGAGCAGCTGCGCCGCACCGGTGTCGCCGACCTGATCGGCTCGGCGGTGTATGGCGATGACTCAGTCGAGCAGAAGCCCGACCCTGCACCGCTCCGCCGTGGGCTTGCCGCACTCGGTCACGCATCCACGCCAGCCGAGACGGCCTACCTCGGTGACACCCTCGACGACGTGCGCATGGCGCGCGCCGCAGGGGCGCACGCGGTCGGCATCCACTCGCCCTTCTTTCACCCCGACGACTTCTATACGGCTGATGCGCACGAGCACGCCCCCTCCGTTGCCGACTGGGTTGCCACGCTTCTCGACGGAGCAAAGCGCTAGACTCACCCCATCGCGACAGGGGAGCGCCATCGGGCGCTGAGATGCGGAAGGTCCGCGAACCCTACGAACCTGATCCGGGTCATGCCGGCGAAGGGAGGACGCAGGTGTACCCCGCGCGATAGAGAGCGAGGTATCTGTGCGCGCGTTGATTCTTGCGGGGGGCGATCGACCCGATCCGGCGCTGCTCGACGCGCACTGGCCCGGGTGGCGAGATGCCGCGCTTGTGATCGCTGCCGATGGCGGCGCCCGGCATGCGGCACCACTCGGTCTACCCCTCCACCAGGTGGTCGGCGATTTTGATTCGCTCAGCGCCAGTGACGTTGTTGAACTCGAAGCGGCCGGTGTGACCGTGACGCGCTTCCCAACCAATAAAGATGCAACCGACACCGAGCTCGCCCTTCTTGCAGCACTCGATGCCGGCGCCACCGAGATCACGCTGCTCTGCACCTGGGGCGGCCGCAGTGATCACGCTATTGGCACCCTTGCGCTGTTGGCACACCCACGCTGCGGCGCTGCAGACGTTGTGATCCTTGATGAGCAGACACGGACGCAGCTGCTGCGGAGCGGCGCAGGGCTCACACTGCGCGGCACACCTGGTCGCATCATTTCGATTACGCCGTGGGGTGGCGATGCAACGGTCTCTGCGACCGGTGTGCGTTGGCCACTTGCCTCTGCGCTGCTCCTCGCTGGCAGCACGCGGGGAATTTCTAATGTGGCAACCGCCACAGAGTCAATCATCACGGCCCACA
>JAEMRB010000060.1:2346-4470 GCA_016463555.1 Chloroflexota bacterium | reverse complement strand
CAAGGGATCGGCGCGGAGCTTGCCTTCGCCGCTGTCGGTTATCGCGTCGCTGGTTGGCGCGTGGCGCTAGCCGCTGGGGCACTCTCGGGAGTTGGCATGGCGCTGCATGATCTGCCGCTCTACTTCCCCGACGTCAGCGCCTCGTTCGCGACAGCCCTGGTGGCGGCGATGGTGGCAAGCTCGGCGATCATTGGCGGCCTCGGCGCACTGCTCTTGCGCAAGGCACTTCGACGCAGCGGTGCCCTTGACCTGATCGGTTCCTAGCGGCGTGCTGCCCCTCGCTCTAGAGATCGCCGATCTGACCTGGCGGCCGGCCGGATCTGATCGGCTCACGCTCGACCTGCGTGGAACCTCGATCAGCCTTCCCGCCGGTGGGCTGCTCCTTGTAAGCGGCGCCTCTGGCGCAGGGAAGAGCACCCTCTTGCGCGCGATCGCTGGGATGCTCGGCACGGTGCTGCCGGGCGAACTGCAGGGCAGGCTGTTGGTTGGGGGAGTCGATCTCGTTGCCGCCGCTGCAACGGAGTCGGGGATTCCGCGTGGGCTCAGCGAGCGGCTCGGCTTCGTGGCGGCGGGCCCCGCCCCCACCTATGCGTTGCCGCTCCTATTGGATGATGCGGCGCTACCGCTGGAGTCGCGAGGGGTTCCCACCGAGGAGATGCGCTCGCGCATCGAGCGGTACGCGCGCGACGCGGCGGTAGAGGTTGCCCTGATCGATCGCAGTCTCACCACGTTTAGCGGCGGCGAGCGAGCGGCGGCAGCGGCACTCGTCGCGCTTGTTGCATCGCCCGATCTCCTCATCGCCGATGAGCCGCTCGGTGGTCTCGATGCACGATCAGCAGAACGCTTGGCAGCGACGCTGCGCGAGAGTGGTGCGACGCGCGTGATTGCGGCACATGACCTCTCGCTGCTGAGTTCCGTAACGGCAGAGCGCATCAGCCTCGAAAACGGCAGGGTCGTCGCGACGGCAGTGGTGCCAGCGGCTGCGCCAGCCTGGAGTGAGATGCGCAGCGACGTCGGAGGTGGGGCACCGATCGTGCAACTGGTACGCGCCACTGCGGAGGGTCGCACGGTGGGGCCATCAAGCCTCGCCGTGATGCGCGGCGTCACAACGCTACTCACCGGCGACACGGGGAGCGGTAAGTCCACCCTCCTACATCTTGTAGCGGGGACGCTGCCACTTGATGAGGGCGAACGAATCGCCACACCTGAACTGCAGATCAGATTCGCGCCGCAAGATTCGGGCCTCCTCCTCGGCGCACGTCCGGCGCGTGCGCTGATTGCCGTAGGTGATGCCGCCCGTGCCGAAGTCCTTGCCCAACGCCTCGACGTCACTCACCTTCTCGACACGTCGCCTGGGAGACTCTCCGACGGCGAGCGGCGTCGACTCGCGATCGTCGTGACCCTTGCCGCAGCGCCAGACGTTCTCCTGCTCGACGAGCCGAGCGGCGGCCTCGATGACGCGCGCGTTGCGGCGCTCTGCGATCTACTTGGCGATCGGGAGCTGCTCGGCACAAGCGCCGTACTGATCGCCACGCACGACCCACGGCTGAGTGCGTTGAGCCGCCCAGATGCGCGACCGCTCCGCCGAGTTCGTCACCCCGTGGAGACAGGGACCAGCGTTGAGCCAACCGAGGGCGGTCTTGCGGCGCTCCTGCCAGCGCCAGCGGCGCGAGTGGCTGAGAGCGCCGAGCGGCTTCTCTCACCAGAGCTTGGTCGAAGGCTGATCGGTACAGCCAATCCACTCACGCGCCTCGGACTCGCCCTCTTCTGGTTCGCCCTCGCTGCTGCGAGCCCCGTAACACCGGTGGCGCAGGCGGCGATCGCCCTCCCAGTGCTCGTAGTGGCGTGGGTCTCTGGTGTGCAGATTCTTGCCACACTGAAACTCGCCTTGGCGCTCACACCGGCGCTCGCCGGCATCGTGCTCGCTAATCTCTTCGGCGGCGCATCGGTAGAAGAGGCGGTTGGTGCTGGCACGCGACTCCTCGCCTTTGCCGCCGGTAGCCTGGTGCTATTGCGCCCCTTCGAACCGTTGCGTATGGCGGATACGCTCATTGAAAAACTCCGTGCACCATTCGCGCCAACAATGGCGCTGCTCGCAACCGCCGCGCGAATTCCGACACTGCG
>JAEMRB010000060.1:0-2246 GCA_016463555.1 Chloroflexota bacterium | reverse complement strand
TCGGTGGCCCGCGCCGTTGCCGAGGCTATACTCGCGGCATGAGTCCATTTAAGGCGTTCCCACCCGTCGGTAGCGAAGCCCCCGCCTTCACGTTGCGCGATGCGACGGGCGGCGAGCACAGCACCCTTGCTGCGCGTGGTAAGTGGCTGGTCATCTACTTCTATCCGAAGGACGACACCCCAGGCTGCACCATTGAGGCCTGCGAGTTCCGCGACGCCGAGTCGGCGCTGCAGCAGGCGGGCGCACTTGTCTGGGGGGTGAGCCCCGACGACCGGTCGAGCAAGGCCGCCTTCCGCGACAAGTTCTCGCTGAACTTCCCGATCCTCTCCGACCTCGAGCATCAGGTCGCCGAGGCCTACGGCGTCTGGGGTGAGAAGCAGATGATGGGGAAGAGCTTCATGAGCACCCACCGGGTCACCTTCCTGGTGAACCCAGAGGGGCGGGTGGCGAGGGTCTGGGAGAGCGTGACCCCGACCGGGCATGCGGCAGAGGTGCTTGCGGAGATCACCAGCCAGAGGGGATAAAAGGCGGTGCCTTTGGGGGGACGCCGGCACCGCCTTAGGCGGCGATTCTGGCAGAAATTCACCTTCCGCACAAGAAAAAGTGACCAGATTGCAACTATCCCGTTGAGCACGCTTTTGGGGAGCCCCTGCTACCCTTAAGCCTGCAAGCAATGACCCGCGGCAACACCGAAAGGCTCACTGTGACGCTTGAAACGCAGGACTTCCTGGTCCAGCCGGTAGACGCCTCCTGGCTTCAGTGCAACATCGAGTGCCAAGAGGCCTGCCCTGTCGGCACCAACTGCCGCGGCTACCTCAACCTCGCCGCCGAAGGTCGCTTTGAAGAGGGCTACCTCCTCTCCCGTGAGCCGAACCCGATTGCCGCCATGTGTTCATACGTCTGCTCCGCGCCATGCGAGCGCGCCTGCCGCCGCGGCGACATCGATCGACCACTCGCGATTCGCGCGATGAAGCGCTTCCTTGTTGAGTGGCACGCCGCGTCGGGCATCCCCGACGTTGCGCCAGAGATCACGCCACGTGCAGAGAGCGTCGCCGTGATCGGCGCCGGCCCAGCTGGCCTCTCCGTTGCACGCGAGCTTGCCGTGAAGGGCTACCAGGTCACCGTGTATGACAGCCTGCCATACGGCGGCGGCACGATGCTCATTGGCGTTCCTGCCTTCCGACTTCCGCGCGAGGCGATCGAGACCGACGTGCGACTCATTGAGCGACTCGGCGTGAAGTTCGTCTACAACACCGAGGTCGGCCGTGACATTACCTTCGAGCAGTTGCAGCAGCAGTACAACGCGATCGCGATCTGCGCCGGCGCCATGAACGCCGTGGCCCTCGATGTTCCGGGCGCCGATCTGAACGGACTCGTCTACGGCGTGGACTTCATGAAAGATGCGAACCTCGGCAAGCCGCTCAGCGTCGGCAAAGATGTCGTTGTCATCGGTGGCGGCTATACCGCCATGGACTGCTCGCGCACCTCGCTTCGCCACGGTGCGGAGCGCGTCACCATCGCCTATCGCCGCACCCGTTCCGAGCTCGTCGTTGACGAGGAGGAGCTCGGCGAGACGGAGCGCGAGGGTGTGCGCATGGACTTCCTCGTCTCGCCACTCGAGGTGATCGGCGAGAACGGCAACATCACCGGTGTGCGCATGATCAAGAATCGTCTCGGCGAGCCAGACGCGTCGGGTCGCCGCAGCCCCGTACCGATTGAAGGCTCCGAGTTCATCCTCCCCGCCGACACCGTGATCCCCGCCGTGTCGCAGGCCGCCGAGCTCGGCTTCCTCCCGGTTGAGAGCACCTTCGAAGTCGCGCGCGGCCGCGTAAAGGTTGACCCGGCCACCTACGCCACCAACATCAAGGGAGTCTGGGCCTGCGGCGACTTTGTCACCGGCCCTGCCACCATGATCGAGGCGGCGGGCCACGCCAAGAAGTGCGCCTACGCCATCGACCGCTACCTCGATGGGCAGGCCGAGATCACCGTTGACGCCAACGTGAAGATCACCAGCTCCTGGCGTCATGAGATGCCGGAGTTCTACGACCGCATCCCACGCCAGCACATTCCGGTGCTGCCGTTGGCGGCGCGCCTCCCGTCCGGGGACCCCGTAGAGAACTTCACCACCCAGGTCGAGCTCGGGTACGGCGCCCAGCAGGCGGTCGCCGAGAGCACCCGCTGCCTCATGTGCAACTACAACATCTGGTTCGACCCGATGCGCTGCGTCCTCTGCGGCGCCTGCGCCG